>NZ_JALBHA010000009.1:0-54222 GCF_023006445.1 Bradyrhizobium sp. SHOUNA76 | reverse complement strand
AGTCCGGCCGCGGCCGTTCCAGGCGCAAGTCCGACGGCGACCGCACCGGAGATGCTCTTGGCCGCCGCGCTCATATCGGCGCGCGCCTGCTCGCATTGACGCAATATGAGCTGTGCGTGGCGATACAGCACCTTGCCCGCTTCCGTGGGCACGACGCCGCTTTTGGTGCGCACCAGGAGCTGCTGGCGGACCTCGCCCTCCAAGGTCGCGAGCTGCTGGCTGAGCGCCGGCTGCGCGACGTGGAGCACATCGGCGGCCTGCGTCAGGCTGCCGACGTCGACGATCTTCACGAAATACTGAAGACGCCTCAGATTCACCTTGTCCCTCGGACCGATCGGCGCACCGGCCTGCTCGGCTGCGCGGCATTCAACGGGGCGCGGAGGAGAATCCAACCATAAGATATGCCTATCAGGCCAGATTGAACTCGTGTTGGTCAGCGCCGGCGGCTGTCTTTAGCGTCGCACCTCTCCAGACCGGGGTCAATCGCCATGAACCGTCCTCGTATTTCCGCGCGCGTGAGACGCATCAAGCCTTCGCCCAGCACTGCCGCTGCCGATCGGGCGAGCGCGCTCAAGCGAGAGGGCAAGAGTATCGTCAGCCTCGTGGTCGGCGAGCCGGATTTCGACACGCCCGCGCATATTCGCGCCGCCGCCGTCCGGGCGATGGAGAAGGGAGAGACGCGGTACACGGTGCTCGCCGGCACGCCTGAGCTGCGTCAGGCGATCGCCGCCAAGCTGAAGCGCGAAAACGGTCTCATCTACGACCCCGCGGAGATCGTCGTCACCAACGGCGCCAAGAGCGCGATCTACAGTGCGCTCGAGGCGACGCTCGAGGCCGGCGACGAGGTGATCATTCCCGCGCCCTACTGGGTATCCTACCCGGACATGGTGCTCGCCTGCGAGGGGATACCCAAGATCGCCGCCTGTCCGGAAAGCCAGGGCTTCAAGATCTCGCCGGCCCAGCTCGAGGCGGCGATCTCGGAGAAGACGCGCTGGCTGTTGATCAACTCGCCATCGAACCCGACCGGCGCAAGCTATTCCGCAGCGGAATATCGCGGGATTGCCGAGGTTCTCGCCCGCCATCCGCATGTGCTTGTCATGACCGACGACATTTACGAACACATCCGTTTCGACGGCGAGAGAACGCCGCATCTGCTCAACGCCGCGCCCGAACTGCGTGAACGCGTCCTCGCCGTCAACGGCGTATCCAAGACCTATGCGATGACCGGCTGGCGCATCGGCTGGATCGCCGGACCCGCGGACCTCATCGGCGCGTTGAACACGCTGCTGTCGCAGTCGTCGGGCAATGCCTGCTCGATCAGCCAGGCGGCGTCGGTCGCGGCGCTCACCGGCGACCAGAGCTTCGTCGGCGAGACCGTTGCAACCTATCGGGCGCGTCGCGACCTCACGCTGGCGCGTATCAACGCCATCCCCGGGCTGAGCTGCCGGCCGCCCGACGGCGCCTTCTACCTCTACGTCAATTGCGCAGGCCTGATCGGGCGGACGACGCCGGCCGGGACTCGTCTCGAGAACGACGGTGACGTCGTGATGTACTTGTTGGAGGCGGCCGGCGTGGCCCTCGTCAACGGTGCCGCCTACGGTCTGTCGCCATTCTTCCGTGCATCGATCGCGACGTCGCAGACGGCTCTCGACGAAGGCACGGATCGCATCGCCCGCGCGGTTGCCGAACTGCGCTAACCTGCAATCGATCGAAAGCACACCGCCATGGCCGGAATCGTCAGAAACCCCTCCGCTCCCCAGGTCGACCCGTCGACCATCGCCAAGCTGCGGACCATCGCGGTGGCGCTGCTGAGCGATCAACTGCACCGCAACTGCGGCAGTATCGGTCTTCGGCCCTACCATTCGCCCGCCCCGATGGCCGGCACCGCGGTGACCGTGAAGACGCGCGGCGGCGACAACCTGGCCATTCTGCGCGCCTATGATTTCTGCCGGCCCGGCGATGTCATGGTGGTCGACGCCGGCGGAGACACCACCAACGCGCTGGTCGGTGGCATCATGACGTTTGCGGGCGCCTCGCTGGGCCTCGCCGGCATGGTGCTCGATGGCGCCATTCGGGACGCAGCCGAAATCGGCACACGAACTTTTCCGGTTTATGCCCGCGGCGTGAACCACCGCGGCCCCTACAAGGACGGGCCGGGAGAGATCAACGTGCCGATCACGGTTGGCGGCATGGTAGTCAATCCGGGCGACGTAATCGTCGGCGACCAGGATGGGCTCCTCGCCTTCCAGCCCGCTCTTGCCGCGAGCGTCATCGAGAAGGCGCTGGCTCAACACCAGAAGGAGGAGGCGACGATGCAGGCGATTCGCGAAGGCCGCTGGGACCGCTCCTTTGTTGATGCGCTGGAAGCGCGGTGCGCGAACTAAAGGGCTTTTGTTCTATTGAGAATTGCTCATCGCGCGTTCACGCCGGGAGGACCGGGGTCGGCCGCGCTCAGCGCAGCGCAGATGCGCGCCGTTCGTTTCCGACGCGAGCAAGAAAGAAGCGCTCAAGGGCTGCGTCGCTCGAGGCGTTCGATCCGCGGACTTGGCGGCAAGAGTTTGCGTTGGCCGGCGGAAGGTGCTGTCTTGGGTCGCTATCACGTCCGTCGTGCCAGACCAACCCCTCGCGGAGCTTGAATGTATAAGCGAGCTTGTCGTCCGAGATCGTCCACTCCGCCATCTGCGGCTGAGGCTGAAAATTCTCATCGGCGGCGACCAGCGTGTCGTAGACCATGTAGCCATGGTCGCGGGAAATGTAGGCCGTCGACGTGATCGGATCGATCAGACGCAACGGCGCATGCATGACCGCCCGGATGGTTTTCGGCGGCGCCGCCGCGGCAGGAATCGAAGCCCCGATCAGTGCGGCCGTTGCGCCGATCAGAGCCTCGCGGCGGGTGAGGCGTCCGAAGGACGCGTGCGCGGCAGAACGGCGAGAACTATCCATGTTGCGCTCCTATGAGGCCGATGCCTTCCAGACGATAGGCAAGTCTATGAAGGGGGGACCGCCTTTGGAAATTCAAATTACAGGGCTCGATCTATCGGAATAAGCGATAGGAATAAAAGAGGGGCAGGTGCATTGCGGCATGACCGCAAGGCTGAAGCGGCTGCCTCACACCGCCAGAGCCATCCCTCCGCCACCAGGATCCGCCGCTCCATCTAATCTGCCCTCATCTCCACACAGGATTGCGTGGACCTTGGCGACCGTGAAACTCTGCGCCGATCGCGCAATTTGGTACCCTCGGGCTGCTACCGCATCGCAAACATAGGCGGGAATCCGGGCGCTCAAATCGATCACTTCGCCGGGCGCCGAGAATCTCGGCGCCGCGACCGCATCCGAAATCGACATACCGTGGTCGACGACATTGAGAATGACCTGAAGAACGCCCATCGGAATATGCGAGCCCCCGGGCGCCCCCAGCAGCATCCGCAATCGGTTTCCGGCAAACACCATGGCTGGAGTCATGGATGTGACCCGGCGACGACGGGGTTCGAGGGAACGCGAATTGCCGGGCCGAGGATCGAACATTCCGATAGCTCCGTTGTACATGAAGCCCAGGCCAGGGGTGAGAACGCCCGATTGGGCCCCGAGCGAGTGGGTCATGGTGACGGCATTTCCCTGCCCGTCCAAGACAGACACGTGCGTCGTGGTCTTCGTCTCGCGATCCCCCACTCGTTCGATACGCACCCGCTCCCCTCGCTTGATCTCATCCGCCTCCTGCCGGCACACCCCGGCATCGAAGATCGCGGCGAGCTCCACCCGGTCATGCCGCGGTCTCCAATCAACGCCTCCTTTGCGAGCTGAGCACGCTTCATGACTTCCGCAATCGTGGTGATGTAGCCAGGCGTATTGTGTCCCATGGCACGAAGGTCGAAATGCTCCAATGTGCGCAGCATGCGCAATAGCATCACCCCGCTCGTCGGTGGTGGCAGCACGCTGACCTGGTGACCGCGATAGTCGGCCCACAACGGGGCCACGGGCTCCGTTTCATATGTCTCGAGATCGTCACGACGCAATAGGCCGCCGTTCCTTTCCATATCCTGCGAAATCGCATCGGCGATGCGTCCCGCGTAAAAACCGGCTGCGCCATCCCGGGCAATCGTCTCGAGCGTCGCACCGTAATCGGCATTGCGCACGACAGCGCCTGTTTTTAGCGCAGTTCCATCAGTTGCAAAGAACAGGTCCGCGTAAGCCGGCGTCTGGCGCAGACGATGAATGTTGTCGGCCCGGCCGGCATCATCGACGACGAACCATTGCTCGCGTACGGCCGGCGTGATGCGGTATCCGTTGACGGCGAGGCGCAGCGCCGGTTCGACGACATCCCCCCACGGCAATGTCCCGTAGCGACGGTGAAGCTCGTACCAGCCCTTTACGGCGCCCGGCACGGCGATCGACTGATAGCCGAAGTCGTTGACGTATCCCTTCAGCACGAACCCGAAGCCATCCGGGGTCTCGCGTTCCAGCAAATGGCTCCACATGCCGGGGACCACGGCAGCAGGCGCTTCAAAGAGGAAATTCAGACCATCATGAATGCCGCGGGCCGGAAAATAGACCTGGGCGCACCCATAGCCAGCCACATCGCCGTTCATCTGGTCGACCACGCCTTGCGCGTAGGCGCATGCAACAGCCGCATCCACAGCGTTCCCGCCGGCCATCAAGATGCGAGCACCAACCTCGACTGCATCGGGCTGCTCGGCGACCACAATACCCTTGTTCACGGCCCCACTCCCTAAGACAAACGCCGGATTTGATCCTCACATCTGTCCTGTTCGAGCGCATGCCAAATGTGTCGGGGCCACAGCGCAGATTCGCTGTTTGTTGGCGTCTCACCGACATCTCATGCCGGATGATCTGAAATACGGAGCTATGCTCGGCACGAAATAATCGGTGCAGCGTTTCGCTGGACAGAACCCATCACGCCTCTTAAGCGTGGCGATCCCCTGTTTCGATCGGCTCCGGCTCTGACCTGGATTGATCCCATCGTCCGTCCAGGCTTCAACGTCCCAGCGATCCGTGAAGCTTCGACGGCCAATGCAATCCGATCCAGGTCGTCTTCCGAAATCGCAAGTGACAGCGCCATCATGCCGCGCCGGGCGATTCAGATGCCCTCTTGCAACATGTGGAGATAGAACAGCTCGCGCAATCCGAGATTGGAAGCGGCGGCTGACCGGCCGTCGAAAACACCGTTTGAAAAACCGTTTTAGTTCGGCTCTCTCAAACGGTTTCTCTCGCTAAGGTCTTGATTTATATGGTGGGCGCACCAGGGCTCGAACCTGGGACCCGCTGATTAAGAGTCTCATTTTTTAGCAACGATTACAGATGCTTAGGTGTAAAATTCCTACCGCGACAGCCTAAAGAAATCAATAGCTTACAGACGGTATGTAAATTGATCGGCCGCCCTCCAGGACCTGCGACCCCTGCGTCCCGAACGCAGTGAGTATCTTCTAAGTTATTGATATTTCTTGGTGTGGTAGTCGCTCCCGTCCCGTTTTGTTCACGGTCGTTTCACCCAATTCATTGCGATTTCGTTGCGGGCGTTTACCGCGAGAACAGCCGCAACTTCGTCCTATTTCTCCACGCCGAAAAGCCTCTTCGGTCACATGAGCGATGAGCCGCCCCCATGTTTGAAGGCATCTCCCGTTTCGTGAGACAGCCGGGAATTCAGCAGAAGGAGGGGTCAGGAAGCCTTCGCCCTGGCTCGCTCGCGGGCGAGGCGGCGCCGTTGATTCCGGGCGCTTGTCACACTGCGTGCGAAATTGGCTAACCGCCATTGTTGAGGAGGTGAAGAGCCGCTGCATGAAGTCCAGGGGTCGCCGAAGCCAGCACCGGGCCACCCTCCTCGGCCCGCCCGCCGTCAATTCGTGTGACCACTCCGCCCGCCTTTTCGATGATCGGGATCAACGCGACGATATCGTAGGGCTGAAGCGAAGGTTCAACAGCCAGGTCAATACGACCTGCGGCGAGCATGACCATTGCATAGCATTCTCCGCCGTAGCGAGTCATCCTGACCGAAGCGGCTAAACGCTCGAAGCCCGTCTTTAGGTCTCCATGATAATGCTCAGGCGAAGTCGTATGCAGGATGGCCTGCGACAACGTATCAGCGTCTCGCGTAGACAACCGCTGTCGCTTGCCTTGATGCTCGTACCAAGCCCCGTCGGCGGCGCCCCAGAAACGCTCACCCGTGAAAGGCTGGCTCATCAGCCCTAGTTCGGCTCGCCCATTGACGGTCAGGCCAATCAGCGTACCCCAAACGGGAAGCCCACAAAGGAAGGGACGCGTCCCATCCACCGGGTCCAACACCCAACGAAACGGACCATGTCCGGTTAGGCCGATTTCTTCACCTAAGATTGCGTGGTCGGGATACTTTGCAGTGATCGCCGCCCGAATAGCAATTTCAGCTTGTCGGTCAGCCTCTGTCACAGGGTCGAATGTGAAACCTTCTTTGAACTTTGTATCGATAGCAAGCTCGGTTCGAAAGCGAGGCAACGTTTCGCGATCGGCGACATCTGCCAGTCGGTGCAGAAAATCGGTACTCGGCAATTGCGGCATAAGACGTCTCCATTCTCGCACCTTAGCGCTATCCTGCTACGCCGACCTCACGTGCCTTGGCTTGCCCAGACGTCGCGATGAACTTCTTTCTCCTGAATGGAGTAGAAACGCCAAGCATGCTTTGACGCATTGTTCTTCGCGCTCTTCAGCATCGGCGGACCTGGCGGCGTCGCAACATGAGGCTGCTTCGTCTATGAGCCACCGACACACCGCGCTCTGATTGCCGCTGCTGCATCAGGTACCAAGCTGGCAAACTGACCGAGCTCAGTCACAACGAAGCGTTATACCTCACGGGTTCGCCGAGCCAACCGGCAGCGCGCCGCGACCAGTAAGCCTTATGGATCTGGACCGTCTTAGGACCGGGTTGACCGTCGCCAACGATCCGATCGCCAACGGAGGTGATCGGGATGATGCCGCCTGCGGTGCTGGTCAGAAAGATTTCATTTGCTTGGATCAACTGAGTTTCTGTGATCGTGCCCGCGGATGCCGCAATTCCCATCTCCTCACATAGCTCCAGCGTGGTCCGACGCGTCATGCCATCTAGCACGCCTGACGACGGCGTCAGGAGCCGACCATCGACATCGGCGAACAGATTGAACCCAGGGCCTTCCGTGATTCTTCCGTTGAGGTCGACCAGAACGACGGTATCGGCTCCGGCATCAAAGCCGTCGAACAAGCTCATCTCGAAGTCGAGCCAGTGGTAGTGCTTGACGAAGGGATCCACCGAGACGGAGGGAACGCGCACACGCTTGCTTATGAACAGCGAAAGACCCTTCTGTTGCAGATCAGGCTTCGCAAGCCACATGTAGGGCATGCAGAAGGCCTGAAAGCGGTTCTTGCAAAGCCGGATATCGCGGCTACCAATGGGGGGGCGCCCGCGCGTCATGATGATCTGAACGTAGGCGTCCGAATAACCACAAATGGCCACTAGCCTGTGTACGATTTCGCGGATGCGACTGATCGTCTCCGGTGATTCCATCCGCAATCGCTTCAGAGAGCGCTCAAAGCGATCGAGATGATCTTGCAGCCGGAAGAACTGACCGTTCCACGTGGAGATCGTCTCCTGACAAGCGTCCGATCGCAAAAAGCCCCAATCGAGCAGTGGCAAGGTTGCCTCCTCGATCGGGCAGAACTCGCCGTTGACGTAGGCTGCTCCCTTTTCAAAACGGCTATTGGTCGGCTGCCGGTTTGACCGCGCATGTTGCGGCCAGACGAGCGTTCTCTCATTGGCTTCTGGGACGGCCATTTGCTTTCTCCCTCGGATGAGTTCTATGACTTGCGATCTTTCCCAAATCAGGCAAAGCGCGCCGGCGCGTATGGCGTCGGATCGATCGCAGGCTTTTCGCCCGTTACGAGTTGCGCAAGCAGCCGGCCGCTCATGGGCGCGCCGGTCAGCCCCGAGTGCCCATGCCCGAAACAAACGTGTAGACCCTGGTGATCGTTGATCGGGCCGATCACCGGAAGTCCATCCGGAGTTGAAGGACGGTGGCCCATCCAATAGGCCGTCTCGTCATACGTCAGCTGCGGAAACAGGCGCCTCACCAGCTTGATGAGATTTTCTGCCCGCTGCAACGATGGCGGCGCATCCAATCCTCCGATCTCCACCGTTCCTGACACCCGAAGGCCTTCCGACATCGAGCTCACGCCGAAATAGCTGGTCTTGTTGAGAATTGGCATTCCGAGGCGAACCGAAGGATTGCGCAGCATGACGTGATAGCCTCGCTCGCTCTCCAACGGGATTTTCACGCCAAGCGGTTGAAGCAATCTCATGGACCAGGCGCCGGCGGCCACTACCACCAGATCCGCCTGATAGTTCTTGAGATTGGTCATGACTGTCCAGCGGCCGGTCTCGTTGCGCCAGAGCTTGACGGCGCGCTCCTGGACCAATTCGCCGCCTTCACTGAGGAATTGGCTTGCGAGTGCCCGGATGAGGGCTCCCGGATTAACCGTGTGACCGTTGCCACGGATAAGCAAGCCGTACGACACATCGGACGAGATCCCCGGGAAGAACTGCCGGATCTGGTCAGTTCCAAGCGTTTCCGCCTCGATTCCCAGAAAAGTTCGAACTTCATCCTCAAGGCTGCGCGGGGGCGGCTCGGTTAGTCCTTCCCACAGGTAGACCTGACCATCGCGCCGTGTCAGGCGATCCATCTCATTCGCCCCGACATTTTCTCGCCAGCCCTCGAAGGTCGATCGATGAAGCGCCCGCAAAGCCGTCGAGGCATGAAATACGTGGCTGCGCGTGCCCGAGCGCAGGTAGCGCAACAGCCACGGCAAAGCCCTGGGCAGATAGCGGGCCTTGACCGTCAGCGGCCCCAAGGGATCGGCAAGCCATCCCGGCACCTTCCAGATCATGCCCGGCTGAGAGGTCGGCATGGCGGTGTCAGCCACAAGCATGCCCGAATTGCCGTATGACGCGCCCGCCGCCGGCTGCCCCTCCTCCACCACGGTGACGGCCAATCCCCGTCGCCTAAGCTGGATCGCGGCGCTCAATCCGACTGCTCCAGCTCCAACGATGAAAACCGTTTGTTCTGCGTAATGACTTGCTTGCACGGACATTGCCTTAAGCGCTACGGGCGCGCGAGAGTCGCTCGGCTATCATGACGAAGGCCGTGATCAGGACCAACAGGACGACCGAAACGGCAGCGAGTGTGGGGCTCACCTTGAGAAGGGCGTCGTCCCACATTTGCTTCGGAAGCGTCCCGAACAAGCCGCCGGTGACGAAGAGAGCGACCGTCAACTCGTCAAAAGAGGTGACGAACGCAAACAGATAGGCCGCTATGAGGCCATTCCGGATCAACGGAAGCGTGATGCGGCTGAGCGTGGCAATCCGGCGAGCCCCCATCGTCGATGCAGCCTGCTCGAGTCGCCAGTCGTGATGCCGGAGGACCGCCATCACGGTTATGGTCACATAGGGCACGGAAAGGACCGCGTGCCCAATGATCAGGCCCAAGGTCGTTCCGATCAAACCGAGCTGCGCGAAGAGATAGAAAAGACCAACTGCGGTCACGATGCGAGGCACGATCAACGGCGCCAGGATCATCGCGAGCACACCCGACTTGCCGGGCAGATCGAACCGGTTCAGTGCGAACGCAGCGGGTGTCCCAATCAGGAGGGCCAGCAATGCAGACAGTCCCGCAACTACGAAGGATCTCGCTCCTGCCTGTAACCATTGTGAGGACTCTGCAATGGCGACATACCACTGGGACGAAAACAATGCCGGCGGCCATTCGATGAAGGCGCCCTTCGAGAACGAAACCGGGATCAGGAAGAGGGCCGGAACCGAAAGAAACAGCAGAACGAAGACGCGCGCCCCCCGACCGACCGTCGCAGGTCCGCCCCTGATGCCGATAGCGCCGAACGATGAAGCTATGGTGTCCGACAGGCGTCCAGCCAGCGCTAGACAAGCCTTGCTGGTCTTGCTTGAACCGGTCGAGGATCGGGAGCTCTCGTTCGCCTCGCCTGCCAGCGTCGACATGCCGACAAGGCGATCGTACAGCAGGAAGATTATCAAAGTCGCGACGATGAGCAGTGCCGAGATGGCGCCTGCGAACGACCAGTTCATCATCTCCTGAATCTGCTGGATGATCAGCTGCCCGATCATCGTCTGCTTCGGCGACCCGAGAAGCGCCGGGGTGATGAAAAAGCCTAGCGCAGAGATGAACACGAGCAGCCCAGCCGCGGCGACGCCCGGGAAGGACAGCGGGAAATAGATGCGCCAGAACGTCGCCCCTCCCCGCGCTCCCATGATGGAGGCTGCCCGCTCGAGATCGCGGTTGATCTTCTCCATCACCGGCACGAGCGTCAGGATTGCGAGTGGCATCAAGGCGTGAACCATGCCGACCAGGACGCCGGCCATATTGTAGATCAGATCCAACGGCGCTTGCGTGAGCCCCAGCCTCAGGAGCGTATCGTTGACGACACCGGTTCGCCCCAGCAGCACGATCCAGGCGAAGGTGCGGACAAGGAAGCTCGTCCAGAACGGCAGAAGGACCCAAAGCATCAGACGTGCGCGACTTCGTCCGTCGGCACGCGCGATCGCATATGCGACCGGATAGCCGGCGATCAGCGAGACGACGGTCGTCCAGAACGCGATCTGCAGCGTCGTCCATAAGACGGACAGGTACACCGGCGTTCCGAATAGGCGACTGTACTGAAGGAGAGTGAAATGGCCTGAACCATCGAACAGGCTGAGTGCCAGAAGCCTGACGACCGGATAAAGGAAAAAGCCGCCCAACAGAACCGCAATCGGAATCAGAAGTACCCAACCGCCGAGGTTTTCGCGACGCGGCGACATAGCAAGGGGTTTGGAAGGCGTTGTTTCGGATAGGATGGTCACGGGATTCGGACCTCACGCCGCTCTTGGAAGCACAATTCCTGCGCCGGTTTCCCAGCCAACCCGAACGGCGTCGCCTGGCCGAAGCCGGCAATTCCCGGCCGTCAGGAGTAGAGCCGTAAGCCGACCGCCGTCTTCTGCGTCGATAGAGACTCGTGTCAGCGCGCCTAGCATCACGCTCTCGCGGATTTTGCCGATCAGCTGGTTGTCAGCGACATCCTCGCCGGCGAGCAGTCTCAGCCTTTCCGGTCGGATCCCAAGGAGAGCTTCGCCATCGACAGGACTCCCGTCGACCGCGCACCCATGGAAGGTCGTCCCGGCTTTGCTCTTAAGCTCGCGCCTGTCGCCCGCGGAGTTGATGATCGAGACGGGCAGCAGGTTGGATTCACCGATGAAGTTTGCCGCAAACGCCGTCTGCGGCCGGAAATACAATTCGTCAGGGGTGCCGATCTGCTCAATCTGCGCGTTGTTCATGAGGCAAATCCGGTCAGAAAGACCCATCGCCTCGTCTTGATCGTGCGTCACATAAAGCACGGTAATGCCGAGCTCCCGGTGAAGTCGACGAATCTCCTCTTGCATCTGCTCGCGCAGCTTCTTGTCCAGCGCACCCAACGGCTCATCCATCAGAATAATCGAAGGCCGATAGACCATGGCGCGAGCGAGTGCGACACGCTGTTGCTGGCCACCCGACAGGCGCGCCGGCAAACGGTCCGCAAGGTGGCCGAGGCGGACAAGATCAAGCGTGGCGCGAACGCGCTGCTCGATCTCAGCCTTCGCCAGCTTTCTCATTTCGAGCGGAAAGGCCACGTTCTCCGCGACAGTCAGATGGGGAAACAGCGCATAGCTCTGGAAAACCATGCCGATGTCCCGATCGTAGCTGGGCGCATTCGTGGCAGGCCGACCATCGATCATGACCTGCCCCGAAGTCGGCACGACCAATCCCGCGACGATCATGAGCAGGGTCGTCTTTCCGGAGCCGGAGGGTCCCAACAGCGTCAGGAACTCACCTTCGGCGAGGTCGAACGAGGCCCCCTGGAGCGCAACGACCGGACCATAGGTCTTTCCGACGTTGCGCGTCGCGAGTTTGATGGGCTTTGCCAAATGAGCTCCGGTCATCCCAGCAGCCACGAGTTGAAGCGCTCCTGAACGGCGCTCTGTACGCCCGCCCAGTACTTCGTGTTGATCTGCACAGCGGTCTTCAAGTTGTCGGGCGAGGTCGGAAGAACCTTGGCGCGCTCGGCATCGATATACTTGTAGGCGTCGGGATGAACAGGTCCGTACGACAGATCCTTAGTGAATGCCGCCTGGCGCTGGGGGTCCCGCGTGAAGGCGATGAATTCGCGGACGAGATCGGCCTTGGGGCCACCCTTGATGACGCAGAAGCCTTCCGTGCCGAGAAGGCCCTGGTTGAACACCACCTTCGCCGGCGCCCCTTCATCGATCGCCGCCTGCGCACGAGCGTTCCATGTCGGGCAGAGATCAACTTCGCGCGTCTTGAGCAATTGCGAGGTCTGAGCGCCGCCGGTCCACCAGATCTGCACGTCCTTCTTCAGACGATCGAGGCTTTTGAAGGCGCGATCGAGGTCCAGCGGGTAGAGCTGGTCGGGAGAAACGCCATCGGCAAGAAGAGCTTGCTCGAGAGTGTCCTGCGGCGCCTTTCGCAACGCCCGCCGGCCCGGAAAGTCCTTCACGTTCCAGAAATCAGTCCACGAACCGGGAGCCTTTTTTCCCGTGAATGCATCGTCGCGATAGGCAAACACGGTCTGGAGCGCCAGCACGGGCATGAAGCTCGGGGTGATGTAGCGTTCCGGAATGCCGCCGGCCGAGGCTCGATGCTCCTCGAGAAATATGCCGGACTTCGGGTCCATCAGCACATCGTGGGACATGTTGTTCAGAAGAGCGCCGTCCCAGACGTAGCTCTTCGTCTCGACCATGCTCTTGATGTACGCGATCGGATCATGCTGGCCGACGATGCCCGCCACTTCGATGCCGGTAGCCTTCTTGAAAGGTTCGTAGAACGCGGCCGTGAAGCCGGGAGTGTAAGGACCGCCGGGGTCGCGCAAGACGATGCGTCGGTTTTCCTGCGCCCTCAGCCCCCAGATGGAAGGCGCGAACACTGCCCCACTGGCGATCGCCGCAGTTCCCAGAAATGCACGACGTGACAAAGCTTGCTTTTGCCTATTCCTGCTCATGGCCTCCCTTTCCTCGTCATGTAAGCCCATTTCTTCGAACATTGACATGTCAGTTCTGACATGTCAATGGCGACTGGGCCCGACGGCCTGTTGGCAAATCGAAGGAGAAACAGCGCCATGACGATCCACCGCAGCGGCACCAACAAGCGCCTGAGCAAGCTCGTCGTTCACCGTGGAATTGCATATTTGGCGGGACAGGTAGCCGACGACCTGAACGCTCCGGTCGATGCACAGACCAAGGAGACGCTCGCCAAAATCGACGCTCTGCTCGAGGAGGCGGGCAGCGACAAGACGAAGATCCTGTCGGCGCAGATATGGCTTAAATCGATGCAAGACGCGCCGAAGATGAACGCGGTCTGGGAGGAATGGATGCCGGAAGGCCAGGCGCCCGCGCGCGCCACCGTCGGCGCACCGCTCGCATCTGAGCGCCACCTCGTCGAGATCAAGGTGACCGCGGCCGTCGACTGAGACTATGATCTGGCCGCCGCCAAGCGCGCCGGCATTCTCAGGGTCCGCCGACCCGTAATCAGTTCGGGCGCAGCCGCGAAGACCGCCATAACGCGGTCCTGGCTGCGTCTGATCCCGTCGAGCGTCGTACGATGCGCAGCTAGTCGATCACCTGCGACGATAGCCTCGATCATCGGGCCATGTCCACGCGACCAGTCGTCCGACAACTCCGACTCGCTGGCAGTCAAGTAGAGGATGCGCAGGGACTCGTCGTGCAGCTTGGTCACGGATTTCGCCAGCCGGGAGCTGCCGCTGGCGTCCGCGATCGCGACGTGAAAGTCGCGGTTGGCGAGGAGAAACCGTCGCTTCGCCGCGATGTCGCTGACGCGGTAGGGATTGGCGCAAGCCTTGTTTAGGCGCCTGAGTTTCGCTTCCGACATGTTGCCCGCGGCGCGCGCCGCGGACTCGGGCTCGACGATCTCACGCATGGCGAAGATATCCACGACGTCCTCCATCGTCATGGGCGCCACCACATGGCCGCTCCGCGGTCTGCTCGTGACCCAGCCGTCTTGGCCCAGCCGGGACAGGGCGTGCCGCACCGACGCCTTGCCGACTCCGTACCGAGCCGCAAGATAGCCTTCGGATAGCTCTTCGCCCGGCGGCAGCTCGCAGGAGATAATCGCGAGCTTCAAGGTTTCGTAGAACTGATCCTTGATCTGACCTTCGTTCGCTTCGTCCAAGACAAGTCCTCGCGTTCTATTGACATGTCAGATGTGACATGTCAGACTAGCTCGAGGAGGATAGCCGATATGCCAAAGATTGTGAAGTCAGGACAGGATGCCGGCGTTCAGGCGGCAGAGGATGCGAACATCCGGGCGACGGTGGAAAGCCTGTTGGGGGACATCGCTTCGCGAGGAGATGCCGCCGTACGCGATGCATCCCGCAAGTTCGATGGGTGGGACCGGACCGATTTCAGGCTGACTGACAAGGAAATTGCGGACTGCATCAGCCAGTTGTCGCCTCAGGATGTCGACGACATTCGCTTCGCGCAGGAACAGGTCCGCAACTTCGCCGAAATCCAACGCACCGCTCTGAAGGACGTGGAAGCGGAGACGCTTCCCGGCGTCATTCTTGGGCATAAGAACATCCCCGTCCACGCGGTCGGTTGCTACGTGCCCGGGGGTAAATATCCCCTGCTCGCTTCGGCCCACATGTCTGTAATCACCGCGAAGGTCGCCGGCGTAAAGCGTGTCGTGACCTGCGCCCCTCCCTACCAAGGCCGGCCTGCGCCGGCGATCGTGGCAGCTCAGAAACTGGCAGGCGCCGACGAAATCTACTGTCTCGGCGGAGTCCAGGCGGTCGGCGCGATGGCACTCGGTACCGAAACCATGCCGGCGGTCGACATGCTGGTCGGACCGGGCAATGCCTACGTCGCCGAAGCCAAGCGGCAGTTGTTTGGCCGGGTCGGTATCGATCTGTTCGCCGGCCCGACCGAGACCCTCGTGATCGCCGACGATTCGACCGACGGAGAGCTGTGTGCCACCGATCTGCTCGGCCAGGCCGAGCACGGGCCTGACTCGCCCGCGGTCTTGCTCACGACGTCGGAGAAGCTGGCTCGGGACACGCTTGCCGAAATCGAAAGGCTGCTGGGCATCCTACCGACGGCGGCGATTGCCCGGAAGGCCTGGGAAGCGCACGGTGAGATCATCGTTTGCGCGAATGACGCCGAGATGGTGCGCGAAGCCGATCGTATCGGTTCCGAGCATGTTCAGGTCATGACGCGCGACCCCGACTACTTCCTCGAGAACCTCACCAACTACGGAGCGCTATTCCTCGGACCGCGCACAAACGTTGCGTTCGGCGACAAGGTCATCGGGACCAACCACACGCTGCCGACGCGAACCGCCGCTCGATACACCGGCGGCTTGTGGGTCGGGAAGTTCTTGAAGACGGTGACGTACCAGCGCGTCGTCACGGACAAGGCTGCCGCAGAAATCGGTGCCTATTGCTCACGGCTCTGCAATCTTGAAGGATTCGTCGGTCACGCGGAGCAGGCGAACATCCGCGTCCGCCGCTATGGCGGCAAGAACGTGCCTTATGGGGCGTCTGTCCCCGCGACACCGTCGGCTTGACCATGATCAAACGCGTTTTGCCTTATGACGGGCTGCTTCACGAGGTTGTCGAGCATGACGGGGTGCTTTATCTCGGCGGCATCGTCGCCGAGGACACTGGCTTAGATATGGCCGGCCAAGCCAATGATGTGCTGGGCCAATTGGCGCGCTTGCTAAAGACTCTTGGATCCGACTTGTCCAACGTTTTGCAGGCGACCGTATACGTAACGAACCTGGGCGAGAAGGCTGAACTAGAATCGGCCTGGAGGGCGCGTTTTGCCGATGCCCATCTGCCGGCGCGTGCCGTGATAGGCGTTGCCGATCTCGGCCCCGGTGTCAAAATCGAGGTGACAGCGATCGCGGCTGGCCCGCAGCCGGCCTAAGAGCGGGCGGTGGGGATCAACATCGCAAAGCGGCCTTACGAGCCGTTGATGTCTGCAAACTTGGTCGTGAACGTACCCTGTTTTGATTTAAACGGTCGCCTGCATAAGCCGCGCCAGCTCGGCACTGGCGCTCGGCCATGTTTCTTTTCTGCTTGGTGTGGCGGGTTTTGCAGCGTGCGGCGACGAATTCCGGCTGGCTCGAGCATCCAGATGTACGTCGGCCTGCATCGCACTCATGAGGTCGTTCTGCCAAGCTATCTTCGTGGCGACGATTTCAGAGAAGGCTCTTTTGCAGCAACGGCCGTCCAAAGGCAGTCAGTAACCAACGGCGGCACCGTCGCTACGCGGGTCGGACCCACCGCTCAGGACCCCACTTTGCCGATCGATTGTTACTCCATGGGCGTGGCCCGCCATCTCGTTCCAAGCGCCCCAACGGTTCAAGATGTGGCCTCTCTGCGCCAGCGCATGCATGACATCATCGGGAAAGCGTCCCTCCAGGTGCAGGGTATCGCGCGCTTCTCCCAGGCCGAAGCGGCCGGAGAGGAAACGCGGCATTTCGAGCGCCTCCTGAATATCGAGGCCATGATCGATCATCGCCGAATACACTTGCAGCTGAATTTGCGGCTGTCCGTCCGCTCCCATGCAGCCGAGCACGCTCCACAGCTTTCCGTCGCGCTTCGCGATGGACGCGATCAGCATGTGCAGGGGAATCTTACCCGGGATGTTCGGGATCAAGAGAGAAGTAGGCACTGCGGTTTTGAAGCACCACGCCGGTTCGTCCCGCTACGAGGCACGAGCCGAACGCACTATACAAGCTTTGGATCAGCGACACGGCATTGCCCTCGCGATCGACTACGGCGACATAGACCGTATCGCCCGCGAGGCTGCCGTAGGAGGGCACCTGGTCCCATCGCAGCGCCGAGCGGATATCGATCGATCCGGCGCGCCTGGCAGCGTAGGATTTGGAGATGAGATTTTGGACCGGCACGTCGGTGAAGGCGGGGTCGGCGAGCACACCGTCGCGGTCGTGATAGGCAATCTGCTTGGCCTGCACCATGAGGTGCACGCGGTCCGTTCCGAGCAGATCCTTCTTATGCAGCTCGTAGGGCTCAAGCAGGTTAAGCATCTCGAGAACGGAGAACCCCTGGGTCGGAGGCGGCGTGTTGAAGATCTCGACATCGCGGTAGCTGCCGACGAGCGGCGCGCCCAAATCGCCGTCTGCTGCTCAAGATCGCTATCACGAAAGAAGCCGCCAGCTTCGCGCGAGAAGCGCGCCAGCTCGGCGGCAACGGCGCCACGGTAGAAGCCGGCCCACCCGGCCTCCGCAATAGACCGCAGCGTATGGGAGAGATCGGGATTGCTGAGCTTTGTCGACCGCCCGCGCCGTCGCTGCATTTGGATTTCTGAAGCGCGACAACGCGCGCCAGGCAATCGTACGCGCAGAAAGATTGAACGCCGAACTGATTAAGCATGCGGACAAGCTCTTCGCGCCGTTCCCTCTCGATGAGGAAAATAAGGCGCAGCGCGCTCGAGCGGTCGATCAGCGCAAACGCGCATTAGCGGAATGGCTGGATGCGCAGATCGCCCGAGACAGCAATGGCGACGAGACAGCATGCCACGTGAAGCCTTGCCCCACCCTAATGTTCGTCAACGGCGCCGGTGAACTCGACCAAAAGCATGACCAGGACCTACGCGATACCTGCGTCATGCTTCTCGATCGGGCTGGCTGCGACTTGCTGACGATCTGCGACATCACTGGGCATTCATACCGAAGCGCGCAAACTATCGTGAAGCACTATCGCGCCCGCAATGCGGATCGCGCTGATTCCGGTATCGACAGGCTTGAATTGCAGGTGCGGAAGGAAGGCATGAAGAGCTGAACGGAGGGCCGGTGGCTCTCATGTGGCTGCGCGTTTCAGCGGTGGATGGCCTTCGGCCCTAATTATCCCACTGGTCGCACGGCGTGCGACGTACGATCATCAAAAGCGTCGTACGCGACCCGGTTTGTTCTGCCGCGGAATTTAAAAAAGCCCTTGGGGCCAATAGCTTAAGGGTGGTGGGCGCACCAGGGCTCGAACCTGGGACCCGCTGATTAAGAGACACGCTATCGGCTTTGATTTCCCGAGTGAATTTTCCCAACTAGATCAAAATTCAAACATTAGAGATCAATAACTTACAGCGAAAAACCCAACCACGCCCGCACGCTGGCCTTCATCTCCATAGGATATAAACGAAAGAGGAGCGTCAACGCTGGTCGATTAAGCGGTGTCCTCCTCAGGCGGTCACGACCGGTGCAGGAGGAGGCGTCACCTTGATTACGATCGCGGGTTCAATTGGCTCCGGCTGCAAGTCGGGGTTTGTGACATAGGCGGGTCCCGGCCCGCCGTTCTTGATCCATGCGTCCCGGTCGGGGACCTTCGTCAATCCAATCGGATAAAGCGTCAGCCCATCCTCTGCGATGCGAATGCGGATAAAATTGCGATGCGAGTCGCGGCGCATTGAGCTGAACGCGTCATTATGATTGAGATCAAGGTAGCCTGATGAAACATAGAGGTAGATGCCGAACAGTTCGGCCGCGACCACTCCGCCAAGACCGATCATTTCGGCGGCAAAAAGCAAGAAATGAAGTCGGGGCCAATCCGTAGGATCGAAGACGAGCGCGTTGAGACTGGCGAACACCGCGCCGAGCCCGATCGTGGCAAGGCTATGCAACACACCATTCACAATGGAAACCAATTTTACCTTCGTACTGCTTCCTTCTGTCCGCTTGGTGTACGCGTAAAATCCACCGGCCATAACGAGGGGCGCGACGTACCAGATGTCCCATGGAAAGAACGATCCCAACAGCCCAAGCAGCCAGTAGATGGCCCCGAGCACGAGCCCAAAGCCGGGATTGTAGGCAGGAAAGCGCAGATTGCCGCGCAGCATGGCCATGCTATCCGCGCGGCTTGGATAACAGGCTTCCTGGGGCACGCCCTCTTTTGTTTTCCACGAGCCAAGCGTGAGTTTCTTGACCGAACTTTTCATCCAGGTGATTTCGTCCGCCGGACGGTAGACGTCCACGGTCTTTGCAAGCTGATGCGTGGGATGAAGAAAAGCGCCGCCGCCTCCCGAAGTGACAAATTGCGTCATGCCGTCATCGCCCTCGTAGCGGCTGTAATGGTGCGTGTCGCCGGAGATCACGAGAGGAATCCGTACGCCCTTGCAATGCCGGAGCGCGATCCAGGCCAGGTAATCCATGATTTTGAGCGAGCCGTTGCCAATGACGCGCGTGTAGAGCCAGCCGGGCTCAGGCCCGCAAAGGATAATGTTGGAATTCTCTGGCATCTCTTTGGCGATGGCGACGAAGTAATCCTTCTGCGGCTGATCCATATCGTCATCGAGTTGCGAGTCCATGCCCCAGATCCACCATTGTGGGGTCAGTTGAAGCGCAAAATAGCTGCGCCGCTGGTGTGTCCGCCAGCCACCAAGATGGAGATGCTCTCGCCGGCTGAAGAGTGCCAGAAAGAGCACTAGGCCGTCATACCAGTCGTGGTTTCCAGGCAGCGCATAAACCGGGGGGCCCTTCAGCAGACCGGGGTGGGGATCGGGAAAGGCCCATCGGTAAGGCGTTAATAGCTTATCGCGGTACGCCTCAGCCGAGGCATGCGGGTAGACTTCATCACCGCCCATCACCAGCAATTGGCCCCGAGGTAAATCCTTGCCTTCGAAGTCAAGCGTCTCTCGTGCCAGCAGGGACGCCATCGCGTAGGTCGCATCGAAGCCGTCGCCAAGGTCCGCGACATAGTCGATCCAAACGGCCCCTTCCTCATCGGGTTTAAAGGCCCACACTTCTTCATTTTCGTTGCCCGGCATGAATTGCTGCGCACGCCGGACCAACTCCTTCGGATCGACGGGATCGAGCGCCGCCAGCACCAGGCGGCGATCAGCATACTGCCCGAAGACATCGGAGACGATGACGCGCCAAAGCAGTTTGATCAGCAGCCTAGGCTCAAACCAGCCTGCCATGTACGGCAGAGCGCGGGGTGTCTTGTCAGATGGTGTCGCCAAACGATTCTCCCTTTAGGGTAGAATACGTGGCTTCCTTCTCGTATTCCGTGCCCTGGTGGTTTTTCCACCGAAATTGCGCGACGGCTCCCGAAGCCCTGCGTCCCGAACGCAATGAGCATCTTCTAAGTAGTGATATTTCTTGATGTGGCAGTCGCTTCCGTCCCGTTTTGTTCACGGTCATTTCACCTAATTCGTTGCGAATTCATTGCGGAGTTTCGAGAGAGAACGGCCGCCACGTCTGCTGCCACGTCTCCTGAGGTTGGCTCACCATCGATGCTGACGGACCCAACGGCAGGGCCGGATTGAGCGTTGCCCTCCGAAGGCAAAGGTCACACGTTCGAATCGTGTGGGGTGCGCCGGTAATTTCAATCAGTTATCTGCCTTTAGTGGATCGGCGGCCTCGACCGGGTAAGCACAGGGTAAGCAGCCTATTCCGTTCGCGCCTCCGAGCGTTCGCAGAACGAAGGCGCGGCGGCTCGCGAGCGACTTGAGATCCCGCCAAGCGCGTTAGTGGTTGCGCGCAAACCTGAATTGTTCCGTGCCGCGCTCGGTCGGATCCGGTCCCCGCTCCGTGATGCGAAATCCCTCATGGGCCCCGACGAATACTTGCTCAGAGATCCAATTTCGCTCGTATCTGACGAGCTTCTCCTTGGAAGCTAGCGACAAGCCCGGGCCGTTGTCGCTCAGGTACGATGTCTGGATTTCTCGTCTGGTTTTGTCGCTGATAGGAACGCGGTGCCAGGCCATCGCTGCCGGCCGGACCGAGCACAGGGCCTTGATGGTTTCCAATGCGTCCGGGATATACTGGATGGCACCATTTGAGTGGACGAGGTCGACGCTGCCGAGCCAATCGGCGGCGTGCTCGATGCGCTCGAAGAACATCAGCTTATCGGTGCCAAGCTGCTTCGCGCGCTGCACCATCGCCGGCGTCTCAACCACCGCCCAGCTAATGTCCGGGGATTGCTGGCGCGCCAGCTTGTAGTGCAGGCCTGCGCCGCCGCCGAAGTCCAGAACCGCCTTCAGGCCCGCGACCAACGGCCAGTCGCCGCCCGGCTTATAGTTGATTGTCTTGAGAAAAATCGTTTCTACCAGATCAGGGTTTTCGTACCCCTCAATGATCTCCCGCGGCGGAAACAGCTTACGCTTTACCCTTTGCACGAAATTCATAGCGGGTGAGCCCGGCACACTTTTTGATATGTGCTGCGCTCGTACCACAATCAGAAACATTTTGAAACAGTTACCGGCTGGGCCCCTCAAGACCCTCTCAAGACCCGAGTTGCATCCGTTTCAAGGCACGGACGAGCCCAGCCGTGTCCTTGAACCTGCGGGGATAGTCCCGGTTCACGACCGCCTCAGTCATGATAAGCCGCCGCTCAGAAATGCGGTCTCTCGACGTCAGGATGTAGTCGAGAGGCTCCTTATTCTGCTCGTCCAGCCTGACTATAACGACGATGCCCGGACGCTGCTTGGAGCTGCGCCCCAGTGACCAAACCCGACAGTGCCGTTGGGGATGCTGCCAGCATCGAATGACGCGCAATGATATGAATGACCCGTCTTTCAGGACCAAGCAGCCTCCGGTCCGCTCAGCAATGAGATCGGAGTTCACATTCAGCAAGCCAGCGCCAATCTCCGCGGCGAGCTGTTTGATCAGATTCACGCGCTCGTCACGCGTCTCGATGTAGCTATAGTCTCCTGGCGGAGCGAAACCGATCAGCGCATATGCCTTGCGAAGGCTGCCGAACCGGCGTTCATATATAGACGCGCATGGCACACCCTTCGCTCGGTTGATCGCATCGGCAGACAACGTGCCCAACCGGAGCAGTAGAACGCGCAACTTCTTGAGCAACAACTCGGACGAAAAATTCTGTCGTACCCGACGTTCGACAATCCGCTGAGCCTCATCGAACACGTTGCGAGGTACCATTTGCTCAAGGGTACCCTCTTTGCGAATCCACTTGGCTTTGCCGTTGATAACGCGACGCCCCCGTAGGTAGCTCGATGTGCGAAAATAGACGGTGTTGCCGATGTAGTTTTCATTGCGAAGAATGCGGCCGATCATCTGAAGATCCCACGGCATTCCGATATGGTTGGCAACGCCGCTCGCGTTCAGCTCGCGAGCGATGGCAGTCTCCCCTTTCCCGCCGACAAAGCTCTTGAATATCCACCGCACGGTCGAAATTTCCTCGGGGGATCCGGCCCGTAGCAACACTCTATCAGTCTGCAATGCCTTCTGCTGACCGGGTTCGAGAAAGCCCCTCGATTTGCCGGTTAGGTCGACCAACTCCCTGCGCAGCGCGAAGCCCGGCCGACCGCCCACCCGATAGCCCAGCTGGACGATCCGGCTATGTCCCGCAAAAATCTTCGCCGATTTGTCACGGCTGTCCTCGGCCGCCATCAGGCGCTTCATGTTCTTCCAGAGGCCAGACATCGGACTTCCATCGTTCTCGAAGACTTCCGCACAATAGATTACCTTCACGCCAGCCAGCTTGCAGATAAACTCGTAGTAGGCGCTTTCATCTGTGTCCTGAAACCGCCCCCAACGACTGACGTCCCGCACCAGGACGTTCGCGAAGTCAGCGGCTCCCGATTGTACGTCATTGAGCAGATCGATAAGACCACGGCGATTATTGATTCTCAGCCCGCTAATGCCCTCATCGATATACGAGCGCACAATCTCAAGCCGGTGCTCGGCCGCGTAGCTCGCGATCAGAGCCATCTGATTTGCGATCGAGTACTGTTGTCTATCTGTCGACATTCGAATGTATTGGGCCGCCCGAAGCTCGTGCTCGCGTCGTCGCGGAAGGCGCGCATTTTGAACAGTGAGCGCAGTTCCCATGGAACGCCTCCGGCTGTTGGTGACGTCCAATCTACCCCAGGCTGACGCGTCTGTCAGGGCCGGGATGATCTCTTCCCGCGCCGTCAATCAACGACTCGTTTTCATGTCTCTCTATCTTCGATCAGTCATGTCATCACGCGAAGCGGCGCTTGAAGGTGGAAGGTTGCACCATTTCTGGAGCCCCTCATTCACGATAGAGAATCTGATCGATACGATCGAAGGACTCCTAACGGCCCGGGAGTCACGGACGACAACGACGAACGTGCGTAGCCATCGCATCGGCGGCCCCCTGGCCTCCAAGGCTAATTTGTCAGTAAAGGATGGAGCAAGAGATCAGGAGTTCTTCCTCCCTTAGGAGTGGGCCCAATCCTCTGATTCCTCTGAGAATCGAACCTGCAAGCTACAGCTTTGGAACGCCCAGCATCCGGCAAACCCGCTACGAGTCCGAAGCCACCGCGATAGATCTCGCGCGCCAAGCGCGCTGGGAGTGTGTCAAGGGATTGAAGGCCGCGGGCTCGAACGCTAGTAAGCCGCGGGCATCACGTCATCGTTAGGACGATCTTGCCGATGTGCTGGCCCGTCTCCATCCTGCGGTGGGCATCGGCAGCTCGCTCGAGAGGAAAAGTACTGTCGATGACGGGCCTAAGGCGTTCTTGCTTGAGGACGGGAATGGCATTTGTCTCAACGGCGTGGGCCAGTCGCGCCTTGGCTTCCACAGATTGCGCCCGAAGCGTTGAGCCAGTGTAGACTAGGCGCTTGATCATCAACAGGCTGAAGTTGGCTCGCGCGAAAGGAGTATTCATGAAGCCGATTTGCACGATGCGTCCGTCAACAGCCGCGGCTTCAAGGTTCCTGCCAATATAATCGCCACCGATCGAGTCCAGAATAACATGCGCGCCAGCGCCGTCGGTTGCAAAAAGAACCTCTTGAACGAAATCGTCATTCCTGTAGTCGATCGCGACATCGGCGCCGAGCTCGCGGCAGAAGTCGCATTTCGTTGCGGAGCCCGCCGTGACGATCACTTTGGCCTCGAAAGCTTTGGCGAGCTGAATTGCGGTCACGCCGATTCCCGATGTGCCGCCGTGAACGAGAAGGGTCTCGCCGGCATCCAACCGACCACGCTGAAACACGTTGTGCCACACTGTCATCAGTGTTTCTGGTACTGATGCTGCCGCCACCATGCTCAACCCGGTCGGGATGCCAAACGTATGCGCCTCGTGAGCAAGGCAGAATTGCGCGTAGCCTCCTCCGGTGACCAGTGACATGACCTTCTCGCCTAACTTAAACCGGGTTACTTTGGATCCTCTCGCGGCAACCTCTCCTGCCACCTCCAGTCCCAATATGTCACTTGCTCCAACCGGTGGCGGGTAGTGGCCACGCCGTTGAACGATGTCTCCGCGGTTCAACCCTGCGGCCGCCACTTTGATCAGGATTTCATTCGGTCCAGGAAGCGGCACGGGACGTTCATCGGTCACGAGCCCCAGGGCACGGACCCGGTTTCGTGGCAGCGATGGTATGAATCGGCCGACCGTGTTGTCGCGAGGACCGAGATAGGTCCGGACATTATCGTCTCAACCGTCTTCGTGGTTCTCGATCTCGGATGCGATCCAGATCGCCCGCTTGTTTTCGAAACAGAGGTCATGGAAGCCGGCGTAGCCTCCGTCGATGCCCGGCGGGTGCGTTACCCAACATGGGTCGAAGCTGAACGCGGCCACGCAAAACTCGTAAGCGAGTATCGCGACATCTAAGCGTGCATCTTCTGTGCTGCACGGAACTGCGAGTTTGTCGACGGGCCACCGGCCAAAGGGCCGTCGCGGGATTGTCGGCCCGCGACGGAGTCGAATTCCAGTCCTTCCGGGAGGCAGCGCTCCTGGAATGTGTGAATCGGAAGAACATAGACGCACCGAGCTGGAGGCCCAAAAGTCCCCGCCCGCGGAAGTCACGCCATCCGGTCGAGCAACTTCTTGGCCTTGGCCTCCATGTCCAATCGGACATCCTGATGCGGCTTGTCGCGCGCGACGGCGGTGATGCCCTGCACAAAATCGAAGATGCTTTCAGGTGGGCGGCCTTCCTCCGCCAGCACTGCGTCGATCACCCTGCCGGTCTCAGCCTTGGAGAAGCCGCGGCGGCGCAGAAATTCGGTACGATCCTCATCGCTGCGTGCCACGATCCGCTCGCGGGCGGCCTTGATGCCATTAACGAATGGCATGGGTGAGGAGTTAGCGAAGTTCAGCAGCGCCGGCGCCGCCTCGTGGGCAAAGCGGGAGGCTGCGTATTTGGAATGGCGGATAGTGATCTCCTCGAAATCCTCCACGCCCCATAGATTGCGATTTTGGCAGACCGCACGGAGATAGAAGCTCGCCATGCCGAGCGTCTTCGCGCCAACCTCCGAGTTCCAGCAATAGAAGCCGCGGAAATAGAGGTCGGGCGAGCCGTCCCGGAGACGGCCAGCTTCGATCGGATTCAGGTCATCGACCAGGAAAAGGAAAACGTCCCGGTCCGATGCATAGAGAGTGGTCGTGTCCTTGGAGATGTCGACACGGGGATTATAGATGCCGGTTGACCAGTCGAGCACACCAGGCACCTTCCACCGCGTATCCCCCGTACCATTGCCGGCAATGCGCTGCACGGCCTCAACCAACTCGTGGTCGAAGATCCGGCCATAATCGGGGCCAGTGACGGCACGAAGCTCAACGCGGCCATCTTCGGTCTCGAGAGTTTTGATCTGCTCGACGCGATTGGAGGTCAGGCCATATTGCAGGTTGATGCCTGCGAGTGCTGCAGGGAGTTGCCGCAGGTAAGTGGCCGGAGCGCCAACCTGGCTTGCGAGCTGGCCGAAGCTCCAGTGGGTCGGCGCGACTGGCTTGTCCGCGCCGGGCAGCATCAGAGCCAAGCGCTCGGGGTCGGCACGGCTTGCTTCGACATGGATGAGCGCGCTTTCGACCACGCGCGTCCGGCTGCGATCCGTGCGATCACGCACCGTGCGGGCCAGCTCGTTGAGCGACAGATAACGCTCATCCGCGGGACGGGAAAACCATTCCGAGGACACTCGACCAACGCGCTCGCCGCGATTCACATCCACTCTGTAACCGCCACCGACGTCGCGGCGGGCATCAAGAACCTGCATATTCATGGGAGACATCTCCATGACGGGCGCCGGAAGACTCTCCTCCGGCCCTCAACCCGTCACGGTCAACGCCGCTCCACTCTTCCTCTTATGCATCATTGATCGTGACGCCCATCAGGCGTGCGCGCACGCGCATCGCCGCAACGGAAAATGGCACCCGGAGAGCGTGAGCATAGCGACCCGAAGGGGCACGCGGGTCCGAGTGCAGCGACGAGACCGGTTAACAGCGGCGCCCGGGAACGGGGCAGTGATAGCGATCGCCGAAGGCGAGCCCCTTTCCCGAGTGCCCCCGGCGAGGAGCTCCGAAGCTCTTGCGCGAGGGATCGAAGCCGGACCGCCGAGACGCAAAGCGGCTCGGTTCACGAGAGCCCGATGCGGCAAAGCCGCACGCGCGCGCAAGCGGAAGAACTCCGCTTAGGCTCGACCCGGTTGATCTAGATTTCCTCGCGCGCATGCGTCTGCGCGTCATAGATCCTGATCTGAAGCATGGGAAAACGCTTCTTTAGTTCTTCGCCACCCGCCCTGGCGCCGTCCCTGGTTGTAAATTCGGCTTTCAACCGGCTGTCCAGTTCAAGCGCGTAACCAGAGGCCGGCAATTCACGGGTGGCTGCAACCATTTCATTCCCATTATGCAGTGAGGTGATTGGGAATGATGGGTAGCGTGAGTCGCCCAAACCGCGCCAGAGCCACCTCGGTGATAGGCCAACACACGTTGTGGATCGGCATCTCTCTGGAATCGCATCAAGGATGGGCATTTGCGTCATCCGAGCAGGTGGCCGGCTTTCCACTTGCCCGAATGCATGCACGATAGAGCCACGGCTCGACGTAGCTTCCCTTCCAGAGTCCCTGGCCGGTACGTTCTGCCTCGCGCTGAGCTTCGCGATATCGGCCCTTCGAGTATTGAGGCCAATCCAGCGCAAGGCCGCTCCGTACGAGCCATTCAGCGAGATCCCTGCCTGCGACCGAGCAGGTGGCGACGGTGCGGCCATACGGGTCGAGGCTGACTGGAACACAATTGACGGGACGGCGGGCAATGAAGGCGTCAAGGTCGTTCGCGGTCTGCCTACCGCAACGATATTGTAGGCCGTCTTCGCCGCGGCACAGCTGGCTGCTCTCCGGTGCATCGATGCCCCAAAGCCGGATGCGCACTCCATGTATTTCCAACGTGTCGCCGTCGATAACGCTGGCCTGTCCGACAAAATCGTCCGCCAGCGCCACGCTCGACAGAATGGCGAGCATCAATGCGATAGAGGTTGGACGCATTCCAATGACCTTGTACATATATCAAATCTCGCGGATTGGATTGGTAGTTCTCGAGTTTTTTCAGCGCCGGCAGGTTCTCGCGTTAGATGGTAGGCTGGTCAGCCGGCGAAGAAGATGGGTAGCGTCCCAATGCACCGATCGGGATGAGGCAAAAGGCGCAGCAGCACCCTTTGCCAGAGGAGACCTTGAAAGTCGTCATGCGCGACGCGGACAAGGAAGACAAGATTGCTGCGTAGCTGTTTTGCACAGTGCGGCGGAACACGTGGAAAAGCTGCTGCCCCGACGATTTGGAATCCCTGCTCTGTGTTAGCAGCCGGAACGAATCGAGGGCCGCAAGGATTCGCCCCTCGCGGAGGAGCGATTTTGATGCTGATGACCAAGGAGAGGCGAACGGCGATCCGCACGGTATGTGGGTGGGCGATAGCCGTGCTGCAGGAGGCAGGAGCGATCCGCGAGTGTGAGTACCACGGCTGGATGCAGGACCGCGCAGATCCGCACGCCCGTGAGCGGGCGATCGAAATCGCCCGCCAGGATCCGCCACCGGGCCTTTCGCCCGAGGCGACTGCCGGCGTGCTGACCGAGGTCCTGGACTCGATCGGCGATACCTGCCCCGAATGCCCGCCCGAGGTCTAGGCAACGCACGCGGCGCCATTAACCGCGGCGATCACCGGCTTCGGACATTCGAGCACGCAGTCGAACGACGCACGAACAAGCCGGTTGTGCCGCGAGTACCCACCGGGCTCCGCTAGGATTCCCGCGGGGCGCCCTAATAGCCCCGCTTCTATCGACGAACTCCGCCAAGGCCGGTCAAGATTCGAGATTCGCTATATACTAGGTGGCCGGCTTTCTGGATTCCCGGGAGCTCCACAAGAACACTGTCAATTATACAGGAGCACCCGATGAACAAACCTACCAAGAACCCCTCCACGACGATCTTCTTCGAGACCGCCGACCAAATCGCAAGCCAAGCTGCCACTCTGCTTCTCGAGGGAGGCCGAACATATCAGATCGACAAAAGATGGAGCTTCCGCTCGGACCGGCCCCACACCACGGGCATGCAGCAGCACAACCACATTCTGTTCAAAGGCAATGAAGTTGCCGTCATCAACAAGGACGGCACGCCCAGCCATAACACCTCGCGAGAGGGGGGGCGGCTGCGCTCCCTTCCCACCAGGAGAAGGTTTCCGCATCGATCTGAGACAAACCACCGCCAAGTGCGGCCCCGTTTCCTGATGGAGAGCTCGTAGAGAGCAAAGTTGCCAGACGTCATGACACGACCGACCTCAATACAGGAAAGTGACAATGACAATTTTGACAGACAACATCCGTCTGCAACCCGAGTTCCGGGCGGAATGCTATCTAGCGCTCATCGCCTCCCGAGACAATCTGCACAATGCATGCCGCCCATTCGTCCTTAGCGAGCAATAGTGAAGGAGGTTGAAATGCGTAGCCTAATTTTGGGGTGGTGTTCGTAGCGATAGCAACGATGGGCTTTTCATCGTTTATTTCGGCAGCTCTTTCTGCAACGCGGGATGCGAAGTCCGCGACATTCTCAGAGCGGTTTGCGTTACCAAACGTCCCGATGTGCACCTTCGCGGTCCGGCTCGAGTGTGCGTTCTTAAGTGGCTGCTTTCCGGGATCATGGATCAGCGCTCCGAGGTTCGATCAGACTTCGTAGCGCGCCTTGCGAGAGGGCCTACCTAGGTCGAATGCCCGCTCTGCAAGACCGAGTTAGACGTCGACCTAGCTGCGCTGCGGCATCCCCCAACGACGTTGGTCCACGACCTCGTGAGCCGGCGTCGCTGCAGCAAGTGTGCTAAGGCCGGCCGTCGACCCGCCACTCTCCTGCAATTGGCAGCCCGTCCCCGTCAGGCACCTCCGGAGGTCTGAACGTGTGCAATCTCTACTCGATGACGAAGAACGTGGATGCGATCCGTCGCGTGTTCGGCGCGCTCAACAGCAGCATTGGCAACGCAGGCGCAAGCTTACGGCCGCTAAGAGCGGAAGCCGTGCAGTCCGCACGATAGCAGGCTCCCGCTCCGTCGCGCCCCGGTGGCTGCGATCCGGACATTGGGCCGTTGCCTTCCGAGGGCTGGCATCTTAGGGCTAAACAGGCGGCCCCAGCCAGAGCCAATGAGTTCCCGTTGACGGCGCCGGGCTTCAGTTCCATATTCGAGAAATTGCCTGTTGAGCCCTAGAGATCGCTGGATGACGCTGTCGGATCGCGTGAAGTCAATTTTGCAAGTCGTGTTGGAAGAGACGTGCCGGGAGCTTCCGAACGGGGGTGACCATGAGAGCCGGAAGGTCATTGCCGAACAGCCTCTTGTAGCTGCCGAAGCCTGGCACACCACCTTGGATGAGCTGCGGGCTGCTGCGCTGCGTGCATTCCTGAGCGCAGCAAAGATGACGCGGCAATAAAGAGGCGTTGGGGACAATTTGTGGCTTCGGTGCTGCTTATAGAAGATGAAGCACTCATCCAGATGATGATAGCCGACATGTTGGCAGAGCTGGGCCACACCGTTGTGGCCGAAGCCAGTGATTTGCCCTCTGCTCTAGAGCACGCCACCAACACCGAGTTTGATTTTGCTGTGCTGGATGTTTTGCTTGGCCGCGCCAGTAGCGAACCGGTTGCGGTCATCCTCACAGAGCGCAACATCCCGTTCGCTTTTGCGAGTGGCTACGGGGCTGAAGGAATACCGGACGGATTTCAGGATCGCCCGCTTCTCACCAAACCTTTTCAGATAGATCAGCTCGAACGTTGTATAGCCAAGCTGATAGATCGAAGTTGAATGCGGAACGGCCAGCAGACAAGGACGTTACGAAGTACCTTTACGTTGAGGTCCTTTGTGATGCCGCGCTATTACTTAAATGTTACTCACGAACATACGCAGATTGATCGCGTCGGCGAGGACTTGCCCGACAAGCATGCGGCTTGGAAAGAAGCGACGGTAATGGCGGGTCAGACCTTGCAGGGAATTGATGGGAAGCTGGTACCCGGCCGGGAATGGCGGATGGAAGTTAAAGACGAATTTCAGAACATCCTTTTTGTCCTGCACATAAACGCTGAGAAACCTGAGTGACGGACGTTCTAGCGAGGGACAGGCCAGTCCTTCACCTGAAGAGCTCAGGACGGCGATAGAAGCGTTCGCAGTTTTTCCTTCAACTGGTCTACCGAGAAGGGCTTGCCGATTGCGGGCGCATCTCTGAACTCGTACTCCAAGGGCGGTGCGCCATAGCCGGTGCTGAAGAGGAAGGGAATGCCTCGACCGCGTAAAACGCGAGCTACCGGGAAAACAAATTCTCCAGCAAGGTTGACGTCCAGAAGCGCCAGATCGAAAGAGCCGGTGGTCGCCAATTCGCATGCTCTATTTAGATGGGCAGCAGAGGCAACAACCTTGAGGCCCAATTCCTCCAGCATGTCTTCGATCATAAGGGCAACCAACCCTTCATCCTCAACGAGGAGGACCCTGGCGCCGGGTGCCTCAGACATTGGCGGACGTCAGCCTAATGGGAAACAGCATGCGACATCGGGTCCCCTCCGGCTCGAACACAAGGTCGAACTCGCCGGCGAGATCATGTTCGACGCAACGCTCCATGAGTCGCGTGCCGAAACCTCGCCGCCTGGGCGGCGCAACCCGGGGACCACCGCGTTCGATCCATTGGCATTCTAACCTGCTTTGACCCTGTTCGCCGTCGACGATCCTCCAGGTGAGCGACAAGGATCCGCCGGGCGCCGACAGCGAGCCGTATTTTGCCGCATTGGTCAAAAGCTCGTTGAGCACCATGGTGACGCTTAGCGCCGTGCGCGCGTCTAGATTGACGTTCGGCCCGCCTGTGACAACCCGCCCACCAGAGACCGGCGCGACGATATCGTGAACCAGCTGCTCGAAAGGGGCATCTTGCCAATTGCGGGTCGTGAGAAGGTCATGCGCACGAGCAAGGGCCAACAGTCGTCCTGTGAACGTTGGCAGAAACTCTTGAAGATCGGCAGCGTGACGAGCGGTCTGACTCGCTAGTGACTGCACCGTGGCAAGCGTATTTTTCACACGGTGATTCAGCTCGTCGATGAGCACCTTCTGGGCATTCTCTGCCTGCTTGCGCTCACTGATATCGACGAGCATGTTGATGGCGCCGACCAGGTTTCCCTCCGCATCGCGCAGCGGCGTCGGATAAGGAATGAACGGCACGCGTTTGCCGTCTGGTCGCTCGGCAATAGCCTCCGCCCCGCGAACCGCGCGGTTTTCACGCAGCGCCACGGCCATCGGACATTCGTCGTGCGGCAGAGGCGAGCCGTCGGGCCAATACAGCTTCCAGGTCACACACCACTCGTCGCCGGGCTGCGGGGTTCTGCCCGCCATTTCGACCGCGGCGCGATTGAAGAAATTAATACGGCCCTTAGCATCAGTGGTGTAGATCGCCGCGGGTAGAGCCTCAAGGAGATCGCGCATGCGTTGCTCGCCCTCACGCAGACGATCCTCCAGCTGTTTGGTGGCGGTGACGTCCTGGGCAACACGCACGCCGTAAAGAAACCGACCATTCGGATCTCGCACCGAAGAACTTGAGATGTCGAGATGGCGCACAGAGCCGTCAGGCCGCAGTGCACGCTTGCGGATCGTGTAGTTCTCGACCTCGCCGCGCACCTGAGCCGCATAGAGTTCGGCATCCTTCGCTCGGTCATCCTGATCGGTGTAGTCGAAGAACGTCATCCCGAGCAGTTCCTGGCGCGAGCGACCAGTGATTCGACATAGAGAATCATTCACCCGCAAGAAGCGGCCGCTTTCGTCCGCTTCGGAGATACCAACGATGGCGGCTTCGTACGTTGCGGCAAGTCGCGCATCACTGGCTTGCTTAGCCTCATTGGCCTCTCGCAATGCCGTTACATCAACCGTGAAGCACCGTGTGTTGACGAACTTGCCGTCCACAAATCGGCTGTTTGACGTAATCAGCACATGCTTCACTGAGCCGTCACGCGCTCGCAACCGCGCGGGATAACGATCGAGCGGCTGGCCACATGAAAGCCGCTGAAGAATGTCGCCGATCACCGGAGCGTCGGCATGAAACTCCGCGATGTGGCGGCCAATGTACTCCTCTGGGCGGTACCCAAGCATATCAAGTTCAGCTTTGTTGGCGCGGAGGATAATGCCCGCGCTGCTGACAATATGCAGGCCGACGGCGCCGTTGTCGAAGAAGTCCTCCAGATCCTGTGTCGTCCGACGAACTTCCTCTTCGATCTGCTTGCGTCCCGTGATGTCCTGGAAACAATTGATAGCGCCTTGAATGCGGCCGGAGTGGTCGCGCAACGCACGGATGTTCACCAGGGCCGTAAAGCGGGAGTCGTCCGGCCGCGAGATGATGACTTCGGCATTGCGCGTAGGCGTGCCGAGACGCACCGCCGTGGCCATAGGGCAGTCGCTATGGGCGAGCGGCGTTCCATCCATCAAATACAGCTGATGCGAACCGCAGAATCGCTCTTTCGTGGCAGCGTCTGGAGTTCGTCCCCACAATTCCACGGCCTCGCTGTTGTAAGCAACGAGCCATCCTTCGGCGTCACAGAGGTACACCGCTCCAGGAATGGCATCGAGGGCCGCGTGTCCAGCCGCGACCAACGCTTCGAACTCCGTGGGGCGACGAGCAGCCAGCGGAAATTCTTCGACATTCGACATAAAGGTGCTCTCGGTGGGAGAGAAGGACGGCCCAATACGAGCCAGCCTGTTCAAAAAGGGACATTGGGCAAAACCCCCGTGGCCCGAACCCTCCCTAACGTCCTGCTCGGCTAGGGGTTCCGCGGGTGCACTACGCACTTCGTCGAAGCTGGAACCATCCTGTTAAAGCACCGCCTACTTCGGTGGTTGGTTGCAGGCCGGGGAAGGCAGCCACTCGCTTCGATGGCCCCAGTCTCAGCTAAACGCGCCTTCCGCAGGGTGCTCGCGCTTGCCAGCACGGAGTTGGGCGGCCTGTCTGGCCAATCGTTCTTCAAGAGAGTGAGTTCGCTTCACTCTCCGGCGCCAGGGAGTCCCGTCCGATGCCGGAGCCAACCCTGAGCACTTAGCGACCGTTCTGCTTCCTTGATCTTCTAAGCACTAAGCGACGCAGGCCTGGCTTCCGAGGCGTGGCCTGGTTTCATGTTAGGAACTGAAACTGCCTGATACCGTTGCGGAGTCGTCGTAAAAGGCTGAGGAACGCGCCATGACACAGCACCGCCGAAGAGTGAAGCAAACTCGATCCCTTGAAGAGCGATTGGCCGAACAGGCCGCCAAGCTGAAAGCACTGGCCGACCGATTGCCCGCCGGAAGTGAGCGCGAGGGGCTCCTTAGAAGGGCACGCTTAGCTGATACCGGCGCCCATCTTAGCGATTGGCTTACCTCACCGGGGTTGCGGCAAACGGAGTAAGGCCACTCCTTGATTTAAGTCAACGGGGCTTCTTTGAAGCTAGGTGCACCATTGGGCCATGACCAAACCCGAGGAACAAAGCGAGGAGAAAGAGGCCAAGCCCTCTGTCTTGGAGGAGGCTCGTCGGATCGTTGAGGAGTACGCCAACGACTTGCGAGAGATCATCCGGAGCCTCCGCCGGAAGATGAACTAAGGCCGCCCCAATTGGCGGCCTCTTTCTGGCGGGCCTTTCCTGCACTCGCCGACGTCTAGCAGGTCACCAGCTTGGGAGCCCCGCCTAGGTCTATCGGATCTTCGAAAGGCCGCCCCAGCCGCCAGTCATCCTTTGCTCTTCACACCCTCCGCAATCGCGCGCTCGACTTCGGCGGCGAGCCCGCTCAGGTGATCCGCCAGCCGGCTGAAGAGTTCTCGCTTCTTAGCATCGCTGGCCAAATCGCGGATGAGGGCGCATTCCGCCGCATCCGTGCGGAGCTTTTCCAACTGAGCCTGCATGTCTTTCATTGCGGTCGGTCCGTTCCCGAACGGGAACTATACCCGGTGTGTGCAAAAGCGGACAGAACTGATTGCCGGTTTTTCCTAGGCTCGAACCACCTTGGCGTTTCCCATTACCGCCAGGGACTTCAGCGGCCCCAGCACCATCGTGATTTTGCTGGGGCCGTTTCTGCCGGTGTGATCAGCCGGCGCCATTAGTCCCGGGCGCACCGAAGCGCCCACGAACGGGATGGATTTCTTATTTGGGACCGAAAGCGCTCAGGAGCCCGATCGCAACGGGTAGCAGGGCGACGCAGGCCCAGAAAGCTGGCGCACCAGAGTTTAGACCGGCAATGAAGATCCCGATGCCAAAGCCGACGATAAAGGCCGAGATCGCATAGGCAACTACTGTGTCCATCGGTCGATCCACAGGCAACAGGATCGAAGCCTTCAGGACGCGCCGCGGCACCAAACGTTCCAGCGCGCTGAGGCGCCCCTGAAGAAGATGGATTTGTTAACGCAAATCAGGTGAGATGACAGGCGGAGCGTGAGAACTCCCGCCAAACAGCCTTGCCCACCTGGGGACGTTCCGTCGTCAGACGCGCGTTTGGTGATGACCGGCTCTCGCATTCGCCGGAGCCCTCTTCCTTGGGAACTACCGGCAAGCGACTGGATTGGTGGCTGTGCTCCGGTTTAAAGCCCCCCCTTGGTGCCGGAGCGTTCAACGGCCCCAGCCGCCGCCAAAGGCTGGGGCCGTTTTTTGTCGACCACCCCCGCCAAGTTTGCCGTTGCCGTAGGAACTATGGGCCCGCGAGAGACTCGTATGGGCAGCTTTCCGCACCTGGGAAATGCCATGCGATATGTTGCGTACGCGGTCGATTTATCCGGCATTGCTCGCGCAGTTTACGAGATCGATTGCCAGACCGACAAAGACGCGGAAGACCGAGCCGAGAAATTTCTAGATGCGCACCCTGTTGTAGAGGTGTGGGACGGCCCCCGCAGGGTTGTCCGGCTAGTGCGCGAGAGCTCGAACTGACCGGTCAAGAAAAGCGCGAGCTTCTGCGAAGGTTCGTGAGGGCGCTTCGGCGACCTGCATGCCCTGTCGCCGGGCCGCGGCTCATGCGGTGGAGCAGCGGCAAAAAATCAAATCGCCGTTTGGGCGGATTCACATATGCAGGCGCGGGAACTGTAGATCAACGCAATTCTGATCGGCCGCTCTGGTTTCGATCCGGTGCGGAAAAACGGCCTCGCATTGACCCAGAACCTCCAGACGCCGAGGCGGTCGCAGTGTTCACAATTTTGCTGTAGTGCTGGGAGGCCGGATGTATAGTTGCGTTGCTGACTTGCGCCAACGTCTCGAAGCCCTTGCCTCTAATCTTTCCGAACTGGAAGAGATTCGACAGCAAGTAGCCCAAGCCGAAGATGAGGCTCGCACGAAACAAGGAGCCAGCTTGACGAGAGATCGGCTGAATCTGGCCGCACAGTCAAAACAGACATAGGGGATATTTGAGGGACCGGCAATTCCTTGCCGACCTCGCGTCAACGGACCAACGGGGCGCTGGTTCGGGTGCGATCATGGGTAAAGAGCAACTCACGAGCATGTCCATCAATGAATTGTGGACCCTCCACACAGACGTCGATGAGATCCTCTCCTCAAGGATAGTCGCTAAAAAGGCAGAGCTCGAAAAGCGGCTTGCGCAACTCCAGCAGCCGACCAGAGGCATCGTTGATCAGCGCCCTACCTAGGCCTGGCAAAGTTTGTTAGCGGCCACGCCACCTTCAAGGGTGCCCAAGCAAGGGCACCGCGAGAAGCGTGGCAGAAAGCAACGCTGGCAGATCAGCTAAACAACAATAGAGGCGAAGTGCCAATCTGTATCGCCGCGTCTGGCCCGCATTGTGTCCTCTCCCAAGCCAGTCGTGCGCCTCAAAAGACCACAGAGGCCCGCCTTCCTATCTCGTCCTCGATTTCTTTAAGCAAGTTGAGGAGCTTGGGACCGTCCATTTCCTCACGCGCGACGCGCTTATAGCGCTCCACGATCTTCGGCGCCGCCGTCGAAATAGGTTCAGCTCCGTTTTCCATCGCCGTATCCCATTCCAAAAGGTTAGCCTCAATCGGTGACTGAGAGCCGAGATGATCCCGCCTTCAAGGCTTAGGTGCAGGCGCGTTGAGTTCGGGCCATTCTGCTTTGGCCCGGTACTCCTCTGCTAGCTCGTGCAGGGCAGCTTTTGTCTGAGGTTCGGTTGTTTACGCGGCTTGCTTTCGCGCGTTTCTCTTCGAGCTGGCGAAGGTCATCTGTCATGGCCGGCTAATTTGCCAGCCGCGCCAGAGCAGCGCACTCACCTAAAGCTAATGGCCGTCCACTCCCCTTCAAGGAAGTGCAACGTGGGAGGCTCAAAGTCAGCTAAGGGTCAACAGCGCCGTTTTGACCAGCGGTGGGGCGCTTCCGCTTTACCCCCGACCCCGGACATCTCTCCGCAATGGTCTGACGGAAGCCATGGGCCATGTGTGGACGGCTCCGGGTTGGGAAGAATCTTCACGCTGCAGGGATTGGTCGGAGCAGCCATGTGTTAGGCCTTTTCGCGCGGTACACGTGACCGCTGGCCATAATGCCCTCCGCGGATCAGGTCCCGGTCAAAAGCACGCATTCGAGATGCCATGGCCCATGTGGGTTGTCCTGATCGCCGGATCGACCGGCACTGCATTACGTGCTGTTCGTCCTCCCAACCGTTACGTCACGCCGGATATGCCCGACGCGATCTCGTTTAGGCCGCCAACGCGGCCGGTTCCTGATAGCGTTCGTTCCTGGCCATCATCGCCCAAGCATTCCGGGCGAGTTTGTTGGCTAACGCGATCGCCGCGACCTTGGCGGGCCGCCGGGCCAACAATCGTGTGAGCCAGGGTCGATGATCGGGGCCGTGAATCTTGGCGTAGCGGATCACCGCGAGTGCGCCAGCCGTGAACAGGCTACGCAAATAGCGATCGCCTTGCTTGGTAATGCTGCCAAGCCTGTCTTTGCCCCCGCTCGAGCTCTGCTTTGGCACGAGACCGACCCAAGCCGAGAAGTCTCGCCCGGATCGGAAGGCTTTAGGATCGGCAATGCTGGCGACCAGCGCTGTTGCCAGCGCCGGACCGACGCCGGGAATAACATCAAGCCGCTGGCTCGTCGCGTTTGATCGATGCCAGGCTATGATGCCTCGGTCGAACTCAAGGATGCGAGCCTTTAGAGCGCACAGTTGTTCGCCGAGAGCGGCTAGGCACATCCGGGCGACCTCCGGGATCCGGCCTTCGGCTTTATCGGCGACGACTTCCAGTAGTTGCTCGACACCTCTGCGTCCGACGGGAGCGACGATACCGAACTCGGCAAGATAGGCGCGGATTGAATTGATGACCGAAGTCTGCTGCCGGATAAAAAGATGGCGCGCTCGATGAAGCATTAGGCAACTTGCTCGATTGTCTTGGTAGGCACAAACCGCATATTGGGTCTCGTGACCGCCTCGCAAATCGCCTCTGCATCGGCCGTATCGTTCTTCTGCCGCTTGACGTAGGGCTTCACGTAACCCGGAGGCATCAACCGCACTGTATGCCCCAACGCCTGCAGTTCGCGGGACCAATAATGGGATGACGCGCAAGCTTCGATTCCCACCAAGCACGGCGGCAGCTTCTCAAAGAAGGAATGCACAAAACGGCGTTTTAACTGCCGGCGCATCACCACCTGACCGGCTGCATCGACGCCGTGCACCTGGAAGACCGACTTTGCGATATCCAGACAATCGTCGAAATTGACTGCATAGGCTGCTCCTCCGAATCGTGGGAGCTTTAAACGGCGCCCACTCCTTGGCACTCTCGTGCCCGTGGAGGAGCCGTCCACAGCATCAGTAGCAGACCCGGCAAGTTCGCTCACTCAGGCCGCAGGCCCCTTCAAGGATGCAAGTGACCTCCTAGGATCGATCGCCTAATACTTGCGTGCAAAGCCAAAATGAGCGCAGCTCCGGCCATCCCGTCTTCATTCCCTGTTGGTGAACCTTTCGGAGATCAGTCCTTTGTCGTGGCTTCCTGAGGATTCGTTCAAGTTATCAGACGGGAGGTCTCCAGGTCCTAAGGGGTCGCATAAATGGGGAGGAGGATCACCAGGAGGGCCAGCGACAAGATGAAAGTCAGAAACACCGCCAATGCGATTGGATGTGCGACGCGCGGCTTCGCCGGTTTCGACATTGAAAACGATCTCTATGTGCAATGATCCGGTGTTATTTGGTGGTTCGATAGCTGGGTGTGGTTCAAAGGGTCGGTTGCCGCAGTGAGGCCGAACCAGCCCAATGCACTCCCTCAGGGATGGTCCCCTTCAAGGCGGCCGCCGGCCGGTGTTCGGTAGCTTCAGGTTCGTGCAGAGCACGGGGAACAGCTGACCGCCGCTCTGCACTCCTTCAAAGTCGGCTATGGGTGGTCATTCGCGTCGATTTGGGCTCGTCCTCGCCATGTTCACGCTGAAGGCCAATGACCCAGAATTTGGTGCCGGCCTCGCCTATGCGGTGGAGAAAGGCTGGCTCCGGAAGCACGAGAGCGGCAACTTACGTGAAGCTGCTCGCTCCCGGCGAAGATCTCCTCGCCTCACAATAGGAACGTCTCCGTTCCGGATGCTTTTTCAGGAAATGGACGTCGCAGCTGGCGAAAGTTGGAGGCGCGGCCATGAAGCGGCACGCCATGAGCAAGTATTTCGGTAATGGCGCCGGCCACGTTGTGCGCCAGCACAACAGCGCCTTGCTGCAGTTCAGCTGGCACGGCAAGCCCGACGGATCTGCCCGCTATGTCGAGCACGTCAATCGCTATGCCCGCAATGGCGTGGAATATCCCACCCTTGCCGCACTGCTCCGCGCCGTTGAGGCCGAGCACGCTCAGAAGAAGTCCTAGTTTCGCTCTTCTTCATTGCCTCAGATCAAACCTACGATGATCAATACTCCGATCTCAATGAGTAAGAGCGTACGCGTTGCTGCGGAGATGACAAACAAATCCCCTAGTGACAGGAACCGCGTGGTTTGCCTCACAATTTGCCCTAGAAGCGACCCTTACATCAGCAGGACGGGATGTTAGGGCCGCTTCTAGGAGGTCCTTGACGCGTTCGTCCGGCGCCAAGCCGTTCTTATTCTAATCCAAATTTGTATCTCAATCAGCATTTAATTTGGTTTAATTTCGATTATATTTTTAATATTTAATTGAGCCGCTTTTGCACGATGCAGATCGCTGATCTCGCGCGGAGCGAACCAGGGATCAGTTTTTTGCGGCTAGCTATCTGCCCGAGCATGGTTAAGACATACGAGGTGTGCCTGGCGACAGTCGGCAAGCAGGTCCCCCGCCGGACCGGATTGGGTTCACGAAGTGAAGCATGACGGTTGCTCTACTTTGAAACTTAGCTCATCCCGTCGCGGTCGAGGGTAAACCTTCCGCTGCGGAAGGTTTACCTACCCGCATTTACATCGCCTAGCGCGTACACGGGTACTGGTGGCGTTATTGCCCCGCTTGAGCAAACGATCTCTGTGGCGCGAATGGAAATACGCGGATTCTCGGCTCCGGCCGAAATGTGCGCAAAGTCTTCCCGGCGGGAATACTTTGGCGACAGTCATGTCCGACGCGGCGGACATCCGCGCCAACTTGGAGAACCGGCGCGCGGCGATAGCCGCCCGTCAGCGGGGTGAGGTCGGGCTTCGGCATCACCGCCGGCACGATGACGCTCTGCCAAGGGAGCGACTTGAAGCCCATCGCGACGCGCACCTTCTCCGAGTAGTTGGAAAAGTCGTAGTGATGGAGAATGAGTTCGGTCATCAGGACCCGTGTCTGCAGATAGGTAGCCGACGCCGTAGTACCGATCGGATGGATGTTGACCGACATCGATCACGCTCCTGGCTGCCTTAGTTTCGGCCATCCATTTCCTTGATCAACTTGCGCGCGTCGTCGCGTTCCGGAATCGGACGCCCGCTATCGCGCCACTCGATCGCAGCCTTGAAACCATGCTTCTGCGTGTAGCGCCTGAACCACAGGCCCTCTGGATTGTGACGCGTGATACCGTCGAACAGGGTCGCAAGCGACTGTGTCTGTTCGAGGCCCATGTTCAGCATGACCTGGTTGACGACCATCTTGTGCATGGCGAGGTGGCTCTTCGGCACGCCGGCGATCCGGTCCGCAAGCTTTCGTGTCGCCGCCTCAAGCTGCGCGGCCGGAACACAGGCGTTCGCCAAGCCCCACTCCGCCGCCGTCCGACCGTCGATCATGTTGCCGGTGAACATTATCTCCTTGGCGCGTGATGGTCCGAGCTTGAACGTCCACATCGCTGTGGTCGGACATCCCCAAACGCGTGTCGGCATGTAACCAATCCGTGCATCTTCGGCCATCACGATCAGATCGCAGCAGAGTGCGATGTCGCTGCCGCCGGCGACCGCGGCACCATGAATCTTGGCAATGGTCGGTTTCGAGCACTTCCAAAGGCTCATGAAATTCTCGGTGTTCTTCTTCATGAAAGCGTAGTCAACCATAGGGTCCCAGGGCTCGCGCTCCTGCTGGCAGGGGTGCTCGATCTCATTCTCCGCGTAGGCGACAAGATCGTACCCGCCGCAGAAGCCTTTGCCGGTACCTTCGATCACGATGACGTGCACGTCGTCGTTCTTCTCCGCCCACTCGACGGCGGCCTGGATCTCTCCCGGCATCGCATCGTCGATAGCATTGAAGCGTTGGGGACGGTCAAGAACGAGGCGCGCGATGCTGGGGGCGTCCTCGCGGACTGCGATGCTGAGGGTCGAAAAATTCGGCATGGGATCCTTCGGGGGTCAAACCAGTCAATGTTGACTGTAGCATCTGGCATGATACAGTCAATGCTGACTGTCCAGGGGAGAGGCATGCCAAGAACGGCGAAGACCGGAGGTCCGACTGGAGGGGGCGTATCCACAAGATCACGTATCCTGGACGCCGCCGTCGAATGCTTGATCGAGACCGGAGTCGCAGGCACGACAACGCTCGCCGTGCAGCATCGGGCGGAAGTCAGCCGTGGCGCCCTCCTCCATCATTTCCCGACGCATGCCTCCCTGTTGGCCGCGAGCGTGGCCGAATTGGTCCGCCGCAACGAGAGGGCCGTGTCGCAAGGCCGCGCCGGAGCCGGTCCAGCAGACAACCTAGTGGCGGCAGTCGAGGCGCTCGCCTTCGCTGCGCGTCAGCCGGTCTACCTCGCCGAGTTGGAACTTTGGGCGGTGGCGCGCACCGACGCGGCGCTGAAGCAGGCGTTGATCGCCGCCGAGCGTGGTGCGCGGCGCGATCTCGACCGAGTCTACTTTCAGCTCTTTGGGGAGTGGACCGATTCCGACGCCTACGACGAAGTCGTCGCGCTGACGCTCCATTTCATCAGAGGGCTCGCAATTTCCGAGAATCTCCGCAGCTCGCCGGCACGACGCGAGCGCCTTGTGGCTGCCTGGGCGCAAGCGATGCGGACGCTGCTCGAAACAACGAAGAAGATGCCGGCAAGGCAGAGGATCGAGGGAGAATGAATGTGGACGGGAAGAGGCTTCTGGAATCATACTGGCCGGCGGATACGACGCGACGAATCCTTGACGTCAGCATCGGCCGGGCGCTGGCCACGACGGCCGCCGAAGTTCCCGACCGTACCGCGCTGATCGAAGTCGTGCCGACGTCAATGCCGTCGCCCGTCGGGGTCCCGAACACGATCGCCGGTGGACTTACGCTCAGTTGGAGAACGACGCGAGACGTTGCGCGAGCTGGCTGCTGCGGAGCTTCGAGACAGGCGACCGCATCTGCGTCTGGGCGCCGAACGTGCCGGAGTGGGTTGTCCTGCAATACGGCGCCGCGCTCGCTGGCGTAGTCCTAGTGACCGCCAACCCAGCGTTCAAGCCGAGCGAACTCGAGTTCGTGCTGCGTCAGTCCAGGTCGTCCGCCCTTTTCCATCTAGCGAACTTCCGCGGCGTCGACACCGGGGCCGTCGCCCGCGAAATCGAGAACACCGCTCTGAGGCGTTTCGATTTCGACGGCTGGCTCGATCAAATCCGGAGCATGCCGGCGACGCCCCTACCCGAAATCGACCCCGGACACACTGCACAGATCCAGTATACGTCCGGGATCACAGGTCGGCCCAAGGGCGCGTTGCTGCACCACCGTGGCCTCGTGACGAACGCGAGCTACGTTGCCGCCAGGGCCGGCCTCGAAGGCAGCGTCCTGCTCAGTCCAATGCCGCTCTTCCACACGGCCGGATCTGTGATGAGCGTTTTGGGATGCATGACGTCGCGCGCGACGCTGGTGCTGCCGTTGTTTTTCGATCCGCCCACGGTGTTGCAGGCGATCGAAGCGACGAAAGCTGAGATCGTCTTCGGCGTTCCGACGATGCTGTTCGCGCGGATCGACGCGATGAAGACCGCCCCGCGCGTTTCGCCGCGCGAACTGAAGGACGTCGCCGAGGACTTCCGCAAGAAACTCTACCAGCTCTCCCGAATCTCCAAGGTTGAGCTGCTCGGCGTGCAGGATGAAAGGGTCTGGCTAGAGCTCGACACCCGCAAGCTGGCGGCGGTCGGCGTCCATGTGAACAGCCTGATCAAGGACCTCCAGGGGCAGAACGTGGTACTGCCATCCGGAAACATCAACGCGAACGGCACTCGCCTGCTGCTGGAGACCTCCGGCGATTTTCCGAACGTGCGCGCGATCGAAACGTTGCTGACCCGGGTCGGAACCACCGACAGCCTGGTGAGGCTCGCCGACCTCGTCACCGTGCGCCGCGACTCCGTCTCCCCCAAGGTCAAACCGATCTATTTCAACGGCCGTCCCGCCATCGTGCTCAGCGTCGTCATGCAGCCGGACCAGGATGTCACGCAGCTCGGCCGCAAGCTTCGTGCGGCGTCAAGCGACTATGAGCGGAGGCTGCCGATCGGCTACGCGATCGACCTCGCGACGTATCAGGCCGACCAGGTCAGCGCCTCCGTCAATTCCGCTCTGTCGAGCGTGGCCCAGACCTTCAGCGTCGTCGCTGTGCTGGTGGTGCTTTTTCTTGGTTTGCGGGCTGGAACCGTTGCGGCGATGATCGTTCCGTTCGCCGTGATGTTTTCGCTGATCGGCATGCGGGCGCTCGGCATCGCGCTCGAGTAGGTATCGATCGCCGCCATCATCATCGCGCTTGGCCTGCTGGTCGACAACGGCGTAGTGATTGTCGAGGATATCGTCAGCCGAATCGGTCGCGGCGTGCCACCCCGGGAAGCCGGCTTGGCTTCGGGCGAGCAGTATGCGCTGCCGCCTAATCTCCTCCATCACCACCATCGCGGCGTTCCTGCCGCTGCTGCTATTGTCGGGCTCATCAGGAGAATATGCGTTCTCACTGGCGGCCGTTGTGGCTTTGACACTGGGCGGCTCTTGGATCACCGCGCTTTACATCCTCCCCGCGCTGATCGTTTGGCTGATCGGCCGACGCGGCGCGTCGGGCAGTGAAGATGCGGCTCCGTCGCGTATACAGCGCTTCTATACCACGGCACTCGCCGCCGCCCTGCGTTTCTCGCCGCTCGTGCTGGCTGCCTGCATCGTGCTGGTCGTGTTGGCGGTGACGCAGTTCGCCCGCCTGCCCAAGCAGATGTTCCCACTCAGCGAACGCAGCCAATTCCTCATCTACATGAACATGCCTGACGGGACCGACATCTCGCAAACCGAACTCCGGGCTCGCGAGATCGAGCGGTGGCTTGGAGACAAGACAGCCAATCCCGAAATCGCGAGCGAGATCCTATATGTGGGGGACGGCGGCCCAAGGTTCTATCTGACGTTGACCCCGGTCTCACCTGATCCGGCATCCGCCTTCTTCCTGGTCAACACAAAGGACTATGAGGGCGCGGTGCGGGCAGCCGGTCGCGCCTGGAAATATCTCTATGCTAATCATCCGGAGGCACGGTTCAAGATCAAACGGCTGGCCATGGGAGCCGTCGAATCAGGCATCGTGCATGTGGAGATATCCGGACCCGACGCGGACCGGTTGCTTGCGCTCAGCGAGCGAGTTCGCTCCTTGCTGCAGGCGGCTCCGGACGTTCGCGACAACGACGACGACTGGGGCAACAAGGTCGTCAAGGTCGTCGTCGAAATCGATGAGGACCGGGCCCGCCAGTTGGGCGTGACGTCCGAGGAAGTTACTCGGCTGCTCAATACCTATTTCACCGGAACCGCGGTCTATCTATCGCGAAGGCGACAACGCCATTCCGATAGTTCTCCGCGCCGGAGCGTACACCTCGCAGAACCTCGAAGGCCTTACCAGCGCCATCTTCGCGAAAAATGGCGGGCTTATCTCCCTAGCGCAGGTGGCCAGGTTGAAGCCCGGATTCGATCTGGCGCGCATCCGCCGCAAGAACCAGGAACGGACGATCATGGTCACCGCGCGCAGCACCTCGCTGACGGCGGGGCAGTTGCTGGAGTCGATTCAACCCGGCCTGCAGGCACTAGATCTTGCCGGCCCGTATCACGTCACTATCGGCGGCGAGATCCAGAAGAGCGCGGAGACGAACCAGAAACTGGTTGCGGGATTCCCGGCCGTGATGGTGCTGGCGATCATCCTGCAATTCAACTCGTTCCGTCGCACTTTTCTGACTTTCATGAACATACCTCTGATCCTGATTGGCATCCCGTTCGGTCTCTTGGCCGCCGGACAGCCGCTCTCGTTCTTCGGTACGCTCCGCATCATCAGCCTTTCCGGCATCATCATCAACAACGCCATCGTGCTGATCGATCAGATCGACATCGAGCGGGATAAACTCCCGCTGCGCGAAGCGGTCGTGGCAGCGTCGCAAAAGCGCTTGCGTCCGATCTTGCTGACCTCGGCAACGACGGTGCTTGGACTTGCACCTATGGCGATCGCCGGCGGCGCGCTGTGGGATGGCGGTCTCATGATGTCGGGGCTCGCTGTCGCATCGCTGCTGACCCTGTTCTTCGTTCCAGCCGGATACTTCCTGCTGTTTTGGTTCGATAAGGACCTCCGTCGGGCATCCTCGCGTGAACCTTGAATGCTGCAGCGGCATGACCCAGGGTCGATGAGTTCTGACAGCACGTTTCGCGCCAGCCGGCTCCGCCTGACAGACCATCGCGTCATTTTGCTGCTTCGCGGTAACGGCGTTTCAAAAGCAACGGGGACATCAGCTTCGGTGCGCACGCCACCGGGTTTTATGGGTACGCGCCCTAGTACTCGTGGCTGTTCCTGACGGCCGAAACCCAGCGGGTCTCACTGCGAAGCAGCAAAGGCTGTTTCAGGAACTCAACCTCGGACCACTCTATAGGCTCGCGCCCGAGTGAGGCGCCTCGGTTGGCGACCTCTCTCTAGCTCATCACTTGGCCTAGAAGCAGTTCGTTTCGGTTCCTGATCAGCGTAGAAACCTCTGCCTCTGTTGCCGCGTTCCAGCGGGATGGCGAAGCAAGAGCAAGAAACCAAGCAACCAACCAGGCATCTGCCGACCTGCTCGGCGTGTCATAAGCCCATGCACTTCGTTGACGTTTTTGGTTCTCCGGACGGGCCGATTGCTATCTTTCGGTGTCTCAACTGCAAGAAGCTTTTTTGGGATCAGCCGAACAAGCGAGACCAAGAGTAGGTCGCCTCACTTGGCGGCCTCTCGTCTCCAACCTAGAGTAGTCCTGCCGAAGAAAATGGCCGCCCGCAGGCGGCTAGTCGCTTTGTCTAAATCGTCGTTATTTTTTGAGGGTGTCAGCGGCGTCCCGCGCCGCATCCTTCACATCTCCTGCCGCGTTGTGGGCGGACCCCTTGGCTTTATCGATCTCGCCTTCGGTTTCCATGTCTTTGTCGCCAGTAAGTTTACCAGCACCTTCTTTGATGGCGCCTTTTGCTTTGTCGGCAGCGCCCTTCACGTGTTCGCGGTCCATGATCGTGTTCCTTTGCTGTCCGGTTGACCAGCCAACAAAGGATTTGCGCAGTGGTTCCTCGGGACGCAGCTTCAAGGCGAAGACTGCTGGGTCAAAGACCGCCGACTTGAAACCCACGGCGCGAACCGGCGTTGAGCCATATGGATGACAAAGAGCTGCAAGCCCGCAGTGAACAGGCTCTCGTGGTCGTAACGTTCAGTACAGCAACACTGATCGCGTGTGTCACCTTGCTAGTTTCTCAATTGTATGGCCGCCTCAGTTGGCGGCCTTTTTGTTGACCAGACTGCACATCTATCCACACCGACGACGCTCAGCATGGCGCTCCGGGGTGGCTCCCCGACGGATTGATAATTTGCCTATGGCACGCCGTAGAGCTTTGGCGTGCGCATGGGCAGCAAGTCCCGAGCGTCCGGGCATCGGCAAGGGGTAGCCGACCGGCTCGCCTGCGAAGCATGACAAGCGCATGCTCGCCTTTCAGGGGCCAGCCCAGCCGTCGCCAGCGCTGGGGTCTGTCAGACGCACCACGTTCAGCAAGCGATCCGGGGGAGAGGTCGGCGCCACGGAACTATCGGACGTGCAGCTCATTGAGCGGTTTAGAGGACCGCTAAATGAATCACATCGCCGTTATTTTGATCCTACTCATCAGCGGCTCTTCGCTCGCCTTGGCCCAGAGTACGGGTGGATCGAGCAGCGGTGGCCCGGCGGCCAGTGGAACTGCGGCTGCTGGGTCTACCGGCTATGCGGGCAGCACGTTATTGACCGGGCGCGCCATCAGCGGGACTGGAGGCTCCTCCGGTCCCAAGCTCGGCAACGCGCTCAGCCACGCAGCGACCGGCGACGCGGATGCTTCCTCGGTTAGTCCGGCTCCAACTTCCCACGACAACGCGGTCGATACGCCCGCCGCCGAACGCGCCATAGAGAACTTGGGCAACACCGATATTGGCATTCTAAAGAAGAAGTAAGACCCATGCTGCAAGTCGGCCTCGGTCTTGGCGTTGCGGCCATTCTTGGTAGTCTCCGGTCGGGCTCGCAGTGTCCGCTATCGAGGGCTGAGCGAAATAAGCTTCATGGAGCTGCCGAGAGCAGCCTTTGACCCGGACCCGACATCACCAACCTTTAATCCCATCATTTCAGTGGCTATGATGGCACGTCGCGCACGGCCGAAATCGGAAATGACATGATCGGAGCGATCATGATTGGGCGCCGGTGTTTTATAAGTTTGATGGGAGCGGCCATCGTCGTCGCGCCGCTCTCGACAAGCGCGCAGCAGCCGGCCACACCGGTCATTGGATTCCTCAACAACCTGTCGCCTGATGTGATCGCCCGCCCCGTAGCCGCGTTCCGCGACGGCCTGAAGGAAGCCGGGTTTATCGAAAGCCACAACCTCGTGATCGAATATCGCTGGGCGGAGAATCACAATGATCGCTTGCCCGCGCTGGCTGCCGATCTGGTCCGGCGCCAGGTTGCTGTGATTGTTGCGACCGGCGGTGGCACCTCGGCGCTAGCCGCAAAGGCTGCGACCACCACAATTCCGATCGTGTTTTCCTCAGCCACTGATCCTGTCGAGCTGGGCCTTGTTGTGAGCCTAAACCGACCCGGCGGAAACGCCACCGGCATTCATGTGATGACCAACTCTTTGGAAGCCAAGCGGCTGGACCTGCTGCACGAACTGGTGCCAAACGCCGCGACCATCGCCATGCTGGTCAATCCGGGTACCCCGGCGCCGACAGCCAGTTGACGGAAGCGAAGACGGCTGCGCAAAGCCTCGCGGGGAAGATTCACGTTCTAAGGGCACACGACGAGCCGGAACTTGACAGGGCCTTCGCGATCATGGCCGAGCAGCATGCCGACGCTCTCCTTGTCGCGGCCGATCCGTTCTTCAACGCTCACCGCCAGCAGATCGTCCCATTGGCAGCGCGCTACGCCTTTCCCGCAATCTACGAGTTCCGAGAGTTTGCCGTGGCCGGCGGCCTGATGAGCTACGGGATCAGCCTGGCCGACGCGTACCGGCATGTTGGATTTATACCGGCAAAATTCTTCAGGGCGCCAAGCCCGCCGACTTGCCAGTTATGCAACCGACCAAATTCGAGTTGGTCATCAATCTCAAGGCCGCGAAGGCATTGGGCATCACTGTCCCGCCGATGCTGCACGCCCGCGCCGACGAGGTGATCGAATAGAGACGCCTCTGCTGCGTTGCACGAGTGCGGAATTGGGCCCCTTGCTGACCTGCCGCGCGTCCGCCGAAGACATACCCCACGATCAGCATCCGGATCATCAACTCCGGATCGACAGACGGGCGACCCGTGGACGAATAATGAGGAGCAAGTTCGCTGCGGAGCCAAGACAGATAGAGAGCAGCGTCGATCTTCCGCACCAGATGATCTTCGGGGACCGCGTCGCTGAGATGAAACTCGTAGAACAGTTGACCTTGATCACTCTTCAGACGGCCCATCATGGATCGACCTCGTCGCGATTCGCGTCAACACAACGGAATCACGCTTCGCGACTCGTCTCAACCGACTTCTGCAACAAAATCGGCCATATCCGGACATGCCGAATCGGCGGCGCGGCGGCGCGCTTGTCGTCGATCGCATAGTGAATGTAGTAGCTATCCTGCATTTCATGAAATTTGCGTTCTCGCTCGGCCAATGCTTTCTGCTTATCGGCCTGCCGCGCGAGCTTTGCTAACTGATCCTCCCTCGTCATCCCTTGATCCGATGTTGGCTGATGGATTGATGCACTGAGTTGGGCACTTCCTTTAATTTAGCGCAAGTGCGGAATGTCGCCTTCTGGGCCCATAGCCGAACAAGGCTGAGGCCGTTGCAATGTTGCCTATTGGAGGCAGAGCGGACGCGTGCCCACGCCGGTCCCCGGCACCGCTTGTGACCCAAAGCGGTCCTCAGCCATACCGATCCGTACCGTAACGGCTACATCCGCATCACCTCCAATGAGGCGCGAAGAACGCATGGCTTAGCTGCGGGGCGGGCAAACAAAAAAAGCCCCCGACAGGAAACCCAGAATGGGAATTCTTTGGGGGCTATTTTTTGGCGAAGCTCGTATTCAAAAATGCGAGGTTTTTTTTTGCACACCCGCCCCAGTTCGTCCTGCCTGGCTGCTCCTGTTGTTATCCCGTTCTCAGTCGCCACAGGACCAGCTTAGTCAATTGCCGTGAAAATCACAGGACACGCACATATGACCAGCGTCGAAATCGTTCTTCTTATTATACCCGGAGTCTTGTAGATTTCGGATATAGAGGGCGCGGTCGCTGCTACTCACACCGCCCGGCGAAATGACTGGCGACGCACCCATACGGGCCAATGCGTTCATCGGTTGGCGATGATGCGTCCGTTGCGCGGCCAAAGCGGCAGAAGTGGCGAGAGTGAGGATAGCAAAACTAACAAGAATGCTTTTGGCCATAGTCAGCTCCTCTGACATAGCTGCCCCAGCAGTATTCAATTCTAGCCTAACCGACACTCCTCCACAATCTTACTGCGATAGCACTCTACACCTCGGTTTTTCATGGAGCTTCTGATAGCGCTGAATGGCCGCTTTTGATGCTGTGGACGGCTCCTCCACGGGCACGAGAGTGTCATCCCATTATTGGTCCCGCGAACTGGAGGCGTTGGGGCATACGGTGCGATTGATGCCTCCGGCCTTTGTGAAGCCCTACGTCAAGCGGCAGAAGAACGACACCACGGACGCAGAAGCGATTTGCGAGGCGGTCACGAGCCCAACATGCGGTTTGTGCTGACCAAGATGGTGGAGCAACAGAGCCGTCTGATGCTTCATCGCGCGCGCCATCCCTTCATCCGCCAGCAGACTGCCGTCATCAATTCAATCCGCGCCTATCTTGCCGAGTTCGGGATTGTCATCTTCGAATGCGTGCTTTTGGTCGGGACCTGATCCGCGGAGGGCACTATGGCCAGCGGTCAAGTGAACCGCGCAAACATGCCGAACACATGGCCGCTCCGACCAAGGCCGCAAAGTGAAGATTCTCCTTGCCAACCGGGAGCCGTCCACACATGGCCCTTCGCGTCGGTTGGCGCGGTGCCGCTACATGTCCGTAGTCAGGGATGAACCGGAAGTCCCGTTAGCAGGAGCAGACCGGGCGCGAATCGACCCAAAGCGGACATGTACGACAACCCACGCTCACCACGCCCCAATAACCATTAATCCGATAATGGTCAGGGACGAGACGCAAGCCACCACAACACTATAGCATTCAGGTGTATTCATTGCTGCCTCCCAAGCTGTTGCTTACTTGGTCACTGCCGCGGCAGGAAGGATCGCCTTCTTCGGAGCCGCTTTAGTTCGGCGCGCCGGCACCGGCTTCGCGCTGTATGCCGGTCCTGTCGACATGAGCGTGATCCGCAAGATCGTAATCCGCTTCTAGAACGTCAGCGTGTTTAGCTGAGATCAGAAGCTGCTTCCGCATTTCAGCGAGGCGAGCGCGGCAATATTCACGATAGAGCAGGTCGAAAACGGCGGGCATGAGATCCCCCATCGCTTGACTATCAATGTACAGATCTGTCACCGCGATTTTCGTGGTGATTGTAGCCCCGTCAGATGGCTCTTCGTTATGAGCCCGTTCACAGACTGCGCCAGTTCAGGCTGAATGGTCTGCGCGATAAAAAGGAACAGAGCTAATGACCTAACAGCAACTCTAGCAGCTCTTTGTTTCAGCAAAACTTCGTCAAACAACTTAAGGGCGCCGGGCCATGACAAATATTCCAACCACAACGCGAAATGACCCATCCGTGCGTGCAAGGAACATTCTATGCAACGCAAACCGGGATACGAAGCAGATCATGTCTCCTTGAGGCTCGCACCGTGAGCGCGCGGCCACCCAACTAGCGATACTATTCGCCGCTTTCAAATTAATGACCATCCCGTACTCCCAAATAGTGGAAATAGAGGTCGCTTCGATTTTTGACAAACGATCGGCGCAAATCAATCTGAGCAATGGTATTCGTCAAATGTGCATGATCAAGAAATGTCGCGGTTGGTTTCGTACGTTATAATCACCCCAAGAGAGCCCAAGCTTCTATTAGATGCATTCCACACGTTTCGTACATCGGCCAACCCGATTGCAAGAACGAGTGACGCCAGCCCGACATTGTCGCCCTTTCTTAGCCCCCATGATAGTGCCCATTGAAGAATACGAAAGGGCCATTCGCTGTTGCTCAGACTCACCCAGCCGGTCCAAGCAAAGCGACGGGACCCGCCACTTCGCTGATGGGCTAGGGCAGCTTACGGTTGATAGATCGCCGAGATATAACCTGGACTAGTTGTGGAAGAGTAACTGGACCACATTGGACCGATGGCACCGCGTCAAAGGCTGACTGCCGAAGAGATCGCTCGCATAAATTCCGAGCATCTACTTACAACGCCTCTGCAACCGGCAGATCTATTATTCGTTTTTGGTACACGAGATGGCGTGGAGGAGCGCATAGACGCCGCCGACTCGCTTTGGCGTCGCGGGTATTGCCGTTGGCTACTTGTTTGCGGCAGGATGACGCCGGGCTCTGATCTTACCGAATGCCGGATTTTAAAGGATGGGCTGGTGTCACGTGGTGTTCCGGCTGAGTTGATTTTGGAAGAACATCGCGCGACCAACACGGGGGAGAACGTGATGTTTTCTCTACCTGTCATCGAAGAGAAGATAGGATTGTACAAAATACAATCGGTAATTTGCTTAGGCAATTTTTGGACGTCGCGCCGTTATCCGATGACACTTCACCGACACTGGCCCGGTCCAAAGATGCTGGTTGTCGTGAACCACTACGACACCCCCAATGATCTCTGGCACACCGACGCTGAGCTTCGTTCGCGGGTTCTCAGCGAATGGGATAAGATTGAGTCTTACAAGGCAAAAGGGTTCATCGCTGAGTGGCCCTAACGGAGACCTTGGCGCCCTGTCTGCGCTCCGCTAACGGCTCTCGGTATACGGGATGGACAGGCAAGAGCGCGAAATTTTAACGTTCGGCGCCCCGTCGTGTGTGCCAGCAAACCGCCAGTTGACTGCCGGTTCTCAATGGCTTGAGTATCGGGTTGCTGCGGCACGTCGTTTTTTAGCGCATCAGCTTGGTGAGCAGCCCGGTGATGCTCGTCGTCGCGCCGAGGATGACACTTTGCAGATGGTGGACATGAAGCCCGGGAGGAAGAGTTTATTTCGCCCTAGCTGGATAAGGTCCTGACAGCCAGTTGGGTCGATGATGAAGCAAAGGTTCCTCCAGAGGGCACTTGCGCGCATCGAACGGGAAGACGGTCCGGCTACCCAGCCCCCAGGCCGGTGATCCGGTATGTCGAGGAGCGCTTCGCCGTGGAGACAGGGGGAAGATTTTCATACGAACTGAAAGAGCGTAACTGCTTCGGCGGGACTGAAACTGACGCCGAGGCGTCCTTCTGACCGACAACGCGACAAATAACTTCCCGACAGTCCGTGAGGGTTACTTGGAAGAAAATAGTGGCCAAGGAGTTGTTGGAATCGGTCGCGGCAGTCCCGCTTAGGACAAAGTCGCTCATCCCGTAGCTGGCCGGACCGAGCTTTACATCGGTCAATGTGAGGTCGGCTTCCTTGATCGCCGTAGCGGCGTAGTACTCTTGAGCTTGCTGTGCTTTCTTCCGCTGTTCGGCATCCTTGTTGGCGTTTTCAATGAGCAGCCAGATCCCGCCCCCGAACAAGAGAAGTGCGGCGATCACAAAGTTTCGAAACGCCGGAGAGGCAACCATCATTGTTATGATGACGCCAACGACGAGCAGAGCGATGAGAAAGTGAAACACCTTTGGTGCCTCCCCCAAAGGCGACAGCTGCTTGCCTGCTTACCCAGTGCTTACCCTAGCTAGATCCTCAGATCTGCAGTTTTAATCTAAGCCACTGATTCCACCGGCGCGCCATTAGAACAAAAACGCGAACTCATATATAATTGAAATTGTTATATAAATTCAAGCTATTGGGGAGGACCGACTCGCTGAAGGCTACTACCTACGCCCCTCAACGGTTTCCGCCGAGTTTATAACCGACGTGGTTTAGCGACCCGCCGCCTGAGCTTCTCCAGCGACCACGCCCATCTCGCCAGATCCCCAATGCTTCGCAGCCTTTCTAGCGCCACTGCGCAAGCGGATGGGTCGTCAACGCAACGCGGCCGTTCGGCGGGCCCGAGGCCATGCTCGCCTATCTGTCGCGCTCCACCCACCGCGTTGCCATCGCCAACGGCCGCCTGATCGCCTTCGACCAGCAGGGTGTCCCCGGGGGGGAGCAAAACTGCCAACTAGAAATCCCACGGAAACCTCGTGATGCTCGCGCCTTCTCGAATGTCCAAAGGACGGCCGACTGGGGACGAATTGTCGCGAAACGAGCGATCTCGCCAGACTTGATAACTTGCTTATGTTATCGCGGAGGTAGTTTGTCGCAACTGTCCGCTTTTCCGGGAGAAGCGAGAAGCGGACGCTGTGGCTCTGCCGGTTTACCGTGGGTAAGCTTTATGCAATGAAAACTGACACTCCTCGAACGAACGCCGACGCCTTGACCGAGAGAAGCCTCGCTCAAACAAAGCCTCACGAAGCCCCGCCACGCACGGATGTCGGGACGATAGCGCTCCATTGGGCGACCGCGCTCGCGTTCGTCGTAAGCCTCGTTACCGGCCTGCGCATCGCAGCGGACGCGCTGCACGCCCCCTTCTCGAAATGGCTCGCTCCGGTCCTGCCTCAGGGCGAGATCTTTTCCTGGCATTTCCTCGCGGGGCTGGTCGTCTTCTTCTGCGGGTCGGCCTACGTCGCCTACCTCGCGCGCAGCGGCCTCGTCGAGCGCAACAGCCCCAAGAAGACGCGGATCCTCGCGATGCGCGCTCCGGCTCGCCTCAAATGGGGAGCCGTCAACGTCATCCTGCACTGGTTCGTCTATGCGCTCGTGATCTTCCTCACGGCGACGGGCGTCATGATGTATCTCGGCTACGGCGGCTGGTGGGCTTATCTCCACTCGACCGCCGCTTATGTTGCGCTCGTCTACATCTTCGCGCATGTCGCCGCGCATTATCTCTATGGCGGCTGGCTGCAGATTTTCCGCGTGTTCCGGCCGACGCCGCTCGCGATCACGAAGGCCGTGCGGCCGAGGCCTCTTCTCGTCGCCGCTGCAATCGGGGTGGCAGTCGCGTGCGGCGTCGCCGGGGTCGACTGGGCGACGCGCGATA
>NZ_JALBHA010000099.1:0-15714 GCF_023006445.1 Bradyrhizobium sp. SHOUNA76 | reverse complement strand
AGCCCGACGGCGGCACGCGCTTCGTGCAGCCCGGCGCCACGGTTCGCTATCTGCCGCAGGAGCCTGACTTCGGCGAGCACAAGACCATCCTGGCCTACGTGCTGCACCAGCGCGACACCGTCGTGTCGCATATCATCCGGCTTGGCCTGCGCTATGTCGGCGAATCCACCGGTGCTCCGCAGTCGCTGATCCTCAAGACTCCCAATTCCGCTTTCGCCGAGACCCTCGCCAATGGCGGCCGGCGCGAGGTGGATTACTACACGCAGCTTGCACCGAAGATGCCGCCGCGACTCGCGCCGCGCTGCTTTGATGGGCATTTCGACGAGCATAGCCCCATTTGGCATCTGCTGCTCGAGGACCTCACTGACAGCCACGAAACTGCGATGGCTTGGCCGGTGCCGCCGTCGCGCGAGCAGACATTCGCCATCGTCGCCGCGCTCGCACGCTGGCATGCAGCCTGGTGGGACCATCCGAGCCTCGGCGACACGGTCGGTACCTGGGCGAGCATGGAGGACAGCGCGCAGCGCATGGAGACCTTCGCCGGCCATTACGATCGTTTTGCCGATCTGCTCGGTGATCGCCTCAGCGAGGAGCGACGGATCCTCTTCCGTCGCCTCATCGATCAGTCGGAGCGGCTGTCCCAGCGTTACCATTCACGCCGTCATCTCAGCGTCACGCATGGCGACGCCCACACCTGGAATTTCCTGCTGCCGCGCGCGGGCGTTGCCGATACCGTGCGCATCTTCGATTTCGATCTTTGGAGTATCAACGTTCCGACCCACGACCTCGCCTATATGATGGCCATGCACTGGTATCCGGAACGCCGGCAGGCGCTCGAACGCCCGCTGCTCAATTTCTACCACGATACGTTGATTGAAAGCGGCATCACCGGCTACTCGCGCGGCGCGCTCGATCGCGACTACCGCTGGGCGGTGCTCTGGCAGATCACGAGGCCGGTCTGGCAGTGGAGCATCAACATCCCGCCGCTGATCTGGTGGAACAATCTGGAGCGGGTGTTTGCGGCGGTGGATGATTTGGGGTGCGAGGAGTTGTTGTAGCCCGGCTCTTGTCCCGGGCGCGGTGCAGCGCGTAGCGGTGCGCCGCAGAACCGGGACCCATCGTGCCGGGGGCATGGGCCCCGGCTCAGCAGCACATCACTTGCGTGCTGCGCTGCGGCCGGGGCACGCGAGATCGCCTACTCCATCACCGCATGCTCCGGCCCTGCCGCCTGCTTGCGCAGCGTGGCCTTGGTCGAGCCGATCAACAAGGCGAGCGGGATGGTGCAGAGGATGAAGACCATCACCAGGTGGTAGTCGTGCGCAAACGCGATGATCTGCGCCTGCACGCTGACCATCCTGTCGGCCATGGCGCGGCCGGTGTCGGTGGACAGATTGATCATGCCGCTGACGTCAGGCATCTGAAGTGCATGGTTGAACGGGTTGATGTGCTCGGACAGGATCGCATAGGTCCGCCGTGTTCCCTGCGTCAGTTGCGCGATGACGACGGAAATGCCGACCGAACTCGCGACGTTGCGCATCAGGGTCAGCATGGCGGTGCCGTCGGTGCGCAGGTCGTTCGACAGCGTCAGGAACGCCACTGTCGAGAGCGGCACGAAGACGAGGCCGAAGCCGAAGCCCTGGATGACACTGACGGTGACGATCTCGGGCACCTGGGTCAGATCGGTCCAGCCGGTCATCTGGAACAGCGAGCCCGCGGTCAGCGTCAGGCCCGCGATGATCAGCGTGCGCGCCTCGAAATAACGCATCATGCGGCCGACCAGCATCATGGCGAAGAAGGTACCGAAGCCGCGGCTCGCCAGCAGCAGGCCGGCGGTGATGATGGGATAGCCGATCACGTTCTGCATGTAAGGCGAGGCCAGCGCCATGGTTGAGAACAGCACGAGCCCCATCACGATCATGAACATGCAGCCGGTGACGAAGTTGCGGTCCCGGAACAGGCCGAAACGGATGAACGGCGTCGAGGTCGTGAAGGAGTGCGCGAGGAAGAAGTAGAACGCGGCCGCCGAGACGATGAATTCCGCCAGGATCTCGTTCGATTCCAGCCAGCCCAACTGCTCGCCGCGGTCGAGCGCGAGCTGAAGCGAGCCGATCGCAACGGCCAGTGCCGCGAAGCCGAACCAGTCGAATCTCAGGCTGAGGTTCTTGTCGGTCTCGTCCATGAACACGATCAGCCCGAGCACGGTGATGGCGCCAAACGGCAGGTTGACGAAGAACACCCAGTGCCAGGAATAAGTCTCGGTCAGCCAGGCGCCGAGCGAGGGCCCCATGATCGGGCCCATCATCACGCCCATGCCCCAGATGGACATCGCCTTGGCGCGCTCCTGGAGCGTGTAATAGTCGAGCATGACCGACTGCGACAGCGGCACCAGCGCCGCGCCGAACACGCCTTGCAGCAGGCGGAACAGCACCATCTGGTTGATGTCCTGCGCGAGGCCGCACAGCACCGAGGCCATGGTGAAGCCGGCCGAGCAGATGATGAAGATGCGCTTGCGGCCGAAGCGGTTGGCGATCCAGCCCACCGGGGCCGTCATGATCGCTGCGGCGACGATGTAGGAGGTCAGCACCCAGTTGATCTGGTCCTGCGAGGCCGACAGCGTGCCTTGCATATAGGGCAAAGCGACGTTGGCAATGGTGGTGTCCAGCGCCTGCATGATGGTCGCGGTCATGGCGCAGATCGTCACCATGTTCCGGCGCAGGCCGGGGACCATCAAGCTGGCATTGGGACCGGACATCGGCAGTCCTTGACTCAGTCTTTGTCTTGGTTCGCGGTCGCCGACAGGCCGAGCAGGCCGGCCAGCGAGCGCTGATGGCCGGTGTCGATGGTGGCATAGACGCTCATGCCGGCCTTCAGCTTCCGCACGTATTTGTCGGTCTCGTCGAAATAGATGCGGATCGGCACGCGTTGCACCACCTTGACGAAATTGCCGGTGGCGTTCTGCGGCGGCAGGATCGCAAATTGCGCGCCGGTGCCGGGCGAAAGCGAGCCGATCTTGCCCTTGAAGACGTGGTTCGGGAACGCGTCGACCTCGAGCGTGACGGGCTGTCCTTCGGTCACATAGGTGAGGTCGCTCTCCTTCGGGTTGGCGTCGACCCAGGGGTGTGCGACGTCGATGATCGAAAACACCGGCGTGCCGGCAGCGACGTAGCGGCCGAGCTGGATCTGCTCGACCTGGGTCGCCACGCCATCCATGGGCGCGCGCAGCACGGTGTGGTCGAGGTTGCGCTGGGCATCGTCCAGTTTGGCTTTCGCCTGTGCGTAAGGTGGAAATTGCTCCAGCGGCAACGCGGGGTCGCCGAGCAATTGCGTCTTGGCGTTGGAAAGCTGCTGCTTGATGTATTGCGCCTGCGCGCCGGCAGTCACCAGTGCATTCGAGGCGTTGTCGAGATCGAGCTGCGAGCCGTAATTGTTCTTCACCAGCGCCTGCTTGCGCTCGACGTCGCGCTTCTTCAAATCGATGCCCTGCTGGGCCAGGTCGAGCATGTCGCCATAGATCTTGATGTTGGCGACAAGGTTGTCATAGGTCGTGCGGGCCTGCGCGAGCTGCGCCTTGGCTTCGTCCACCGCGTGGCGAAACGGAACGGGGTCGATCTCGAACAGCTCGTCGCCCCGCTTGACGGACTGGCCTTCCTTCACGATGACTTTCTGGATCTTGCCGGAAATGTCGGGCGTCACCAGCACCTTCTGCGCGCCGACATAGGCATCGTCAGTGCCGACATATCGACCGCCATTGAGATAGAAGGTGAGGCCGCCGATGACGGCGATCACAGGCAGCACGACCAGGAGCAGGAAGCGGCGGTAGCGGCGCAGGCCCGCCACCAGGCGGCGGCGCGGATCGGTGCCCGCTTTCTTGGTGGGTTTGCCGCTGTCGGTCTTCTGCTCGGGTTGGAACTTGAGGACCTGGTCAGCCATAGCGCTGCTCCTTACGTGCTTGTTCCGCGCCGCTGGTCTGGATCGCGGTGCGCACGTTCTCCTTGATGCTTTCGAGCTGAGTGAGGAGGCGATGGGCGTCCGTCGGCGTGATGCCGTCGAGCGCGTTGGCCGTCAGCTCGGACTTCAGGCCGCTCATCCGGCCCAGCAATTGCCGGCCGGCTTTCCTGAGATACAGGCGCTTGACGCGGCGGTCCGAGGCATCGCTGCGGCGCTCGATCCAGTCGTTGTCGCAGAGCTTGTCGATCAGGCGGGTCAGCGTGATCGGCTGCATCTCGAGCAGTTCGGCGAGCTCGGACTGCTTCATGCCCTCGCTGCGCTCGACCTTGGCCAGCACCGCCCATTGGGCGCGGGTGATGCCGAACCGCGACGCCTCCTTGTCGGCGTAGACGCGCAAGAGGCGGTAGAGCTCGCCCAGCGTAAACAGGAAGTTCTGGTCGACAGACCCGCGGCTCATGAGCTTGGTCTCCAATAAGCTTCGCATATGATAAGCAAGCTTATGATTATTTCATGGCGGGTTTGCGCGATGCTGTCCCTCGGCAATGGCATGGCTGACCGCCGCATTGCTGGTCGTGCTTTGGGTTCCGCGGCCGAAATGCTAGAAGGTCGGCTGCATGACCCCTGCTAAATCTGCCTTTCCCGCGCCCGATCACGATCACGGCCGCTGCACCGCGGATGCGCTGGCGCACGCCGAGGAGGTCTGCGAGCAACGCGCGCAGAAATTCACGCCGATACGCCGCCAGGTGCTGGGCGCGCTGCTCTCCAGCCACCGCCCGCTCGGCGCCTATGAGGTGATCGACGAGCTTGCCAAATCCATGTCGCGGCCGGCGCCGATCACGGTCTATCGCGCTCTCGATTTCCTGATGGCCAACGGCCTCGTGCATCGCATCGAAAGCCGCAATGCCTACCTCGCCTGTGCCGCCCACGACCACGACGCGACCTCGGCGGTGGCGTTCCTGATCTGCGAGCGCTGCGGCCTGGTCGGCGAGATCCCGTCCGCATCCTTCGCCGGAAATCTCAATGCCGCGGCACGCAGCTCAGGCTTTGCTCCTAAATTGTCCGTGGTGGAGATCACGGGCGTCTGCACCCATTGTCAGAAAGCTGCATAAAGCAACAACGGCGCAAAGCCGGTTTTTCGGGAAGACATGTCCTCACCACAAGCCAACCAATCCGTCGCGCGTCCCCTCAGTGCCGGCGCCATCGCCCTGATGCTCATGCTGTGCCTGACCTGGGGCTTCAACCAGATCGCGGTGAAGCTGGTGCTGCCGGACATTCCGCCGATGCTCCAGGCCACGATCCGCTCGGCGGGCGCGCTGCCGATGCTGTTCATCATCGGCACGCTTCGCGGCGTCAAATTCTTCGAGAATGACGGCACGTGGAAGCCGGGCCTGGTCGCCGGGCTGATGTTCGGCATCGAATTCGTGCTGATCTTCCAGGGGCTGCGCCTCACCTCTGCCTCTCGCGCGGTGGTGTTCCTCTACACCGCGCCGTTCTTCGTCGCGCTCGGCTCCTATCAGGTGCTCGGCGAGAGGCTTGGCGCCTCGCAATGGCTGGGCCTCGCCATCAGCTTTGCCGGTGTCGCCCTCGCAATCGGCGTGCCGCAGCCCAATGTCGATTCGCATGTTCTGCTCGGCGACCTCATGATCGTCGGCGGCGCCGCGCTGTGGGCGGCGACGACGCTGGTTGCCAAGGGCACGAGGCTGCGGTTCGCCGCGCCCGAGAAGGCGCTTGGCTATCAGGTCGCCATTTCGATCCCGATCCTGGGGTTGGCGGCCTGGCTGTTCGGCGAGACCATCACGCACACGCCGGCGCCGCTGTCGCTCGGCCTGATGGCCTTCCAGGCGATCTGGGTGGTTGGAACTACGTTCACGCTTTGGTTCGCTCTGGTGAAGACCTATTCGGCCAGCAAATTGTCGGCTTTTACCTTCATCACCCCTTTGTTTGGCGTGGTGGGTAGCTATTTCATCATGCACGACACCCTAAGCTTGGCCTTCGGGGCGGCAGCCGTCCTTGTAATTGCTGGGCTTTTTCTGGTTAACCGTCCGAGCCAAACGGCTTCGGCGCCGCGTGATGCATTGCTGAACGTCACCAAAACCTGATATTTGGACCCCATGAACAAGCCCGAAACCACCATCGATTCCGACATCGCGGGGCCCGCACCGCGTCATCGTACCACCCAGGTCAAGGTCGGCGACGTCGCCGTCGGCGGCGGTGCGCCGATCGTCGTGCAGTCGATGACCAACACCGATACCGCCGACATCGACGGTACCATTGCCCAGGTCGCAGCGCTCGCGCGCGCCGGCTCCGAAATGGTTCGCATCACCGTGGACCGTGAGGAGGCCGCTGCCGCCGTCCCGCACATTCGCGACGGTCTCGCCAAGCGCGGCATCACCACGCCGCTGATCGGTGACTTCCACTATATCGGCCACAAGCTGCTCGCGGCCTATCCGGCCTGCGCCGAGGCGCTCGCCAAGTACCGCATCAATCCCGGCAATGTCGGCTTCAAGGACAAGCGCGACACCCAGTTCGCCGACATCATCGAGATCGCCAACAAGAACAACAAGCCGGTCCGCATCGGCGCCAATTGGGGCTCGCTCGACCAGGAGCTCTTGACCAAGCTGATGGACGAGAATGCCGCGTCCGCCAATCCGCGCGACGTGCGCGCGGTGACGCGCGAGGCCATGGTGCAGTCCGCGCTGCTCTCGGCCGCGCGGGCCGAAGAGCTCGGCATGCCCAAGGATCGCATCATCCTCTCCGCAAAGGTCTCGGCGGTGCAGGATCTCATCGCGGTCTATCAGGATCTCGCCAGCCGTTCCGATTACGCGATCCATCTCGGTCTGACTGAAGCCGGCATGGGCTCGAAGGGCATCGTGGCGTCGTCGGCTGCACTCGGCATTCTCTTGCAGCAGGGCATCGGCGACACCATCCGCATCTCGCTGACGCCGGAGCCCGGCGGCGACCGCACCCGCGAGGTGCAGGTCGGCCAGGAACTGCTGCAGACCATGGGCTTCCGCACCTTCGTGCCGCTGGTTGCGGCCTGCCCCGGCTGCGGCCGCACCACCTCGACCACGTTCCAGGAGCTGGCCCGCTCGATCCAGGATTTCATCCGCGACGAGATGCCGGCCTGGAAGACGAAATATCCCGGCGTCGAAGAGCTCAACGTCGCGGTGATGGGCTGCATCGTCAACGGCCCGGGCGAATCCAAGCACGCCAATATCGGCATCTCGCTGCCCGGCACCGGCGAAGCGCCGGCCGCGCCGGTGTTTGTCGACGGCAAGAAGTTCCGCACGCTGCGCGGTCCCACCATCTCCGCCGACTTCAAGGCGCTGGTGATCGACTACATCGACCAGCGCTACGGCCAGGGTGCCAAGGTGCCGGTGACGGCAGCGGAGTAGGCGTCTTCCAAAGACGGAATCGTAAGGCGGGTTCGCGCAGCGTAACCCGCCTTATTTTTGTAGCCCGGATGGAGCGCAGCGAAATCCGGGGGGCTCTCTCAAGCTGACAAACCGTTCCCGGATTGCGCTTCGCTCCATCCGGGCTACGATGTCCCCAATCAAGAACGATCGGGAGACACGCCATGAGCTCACTCGCCGGCAAGCAAGGCCCGCGCTATCGCCACACGGCGGAGGACGGCGCTCCTTACGAGACCATCGCGGTCGAAAAGCTCACGCCCATCATCGGCGCGGAAATCACCGGCGTCGACCTCGGCAGGCTGGTCTCCGATGACGCCCGCTCCAACCAGCAGATGGACGAGATCCACCGCGCGCTCGCCGAAAACCTCGTCATCTTCTTCCGCGACCAGCACATCACGCCGCAGCAGCATCTCGCCTTCGGCCGCAAGTTCGGCGAGCTGCATTTTCATCCCGCCGCGCCGCATGAGGATGAAGACCCGGCCCTGATGAAGATCTACGCCGACAAGAACTCGCCGCGCGCGAACGGCGAGGGTTGGCACTCGGACGTGTCCTGCGATCTCGAGCCGCCGATGGGCTCGATCCTCTACATCAAGCAGTGTCCGCCGCGCGGCGGTGACACGCTGTTCGCCAACATGTACGCGGCTTACGAAGCGCTGTCGGAACGCATGAAGGCCTATCTCGACGGCCTGACCGCGCTGCACGACGGCGAGCCGATCTATCGAGGCCTTTATGCGAACTACGGCGTCGCGGACAGGCCGAGCTATCCGCACGCGGAGCATCCCGTCGTGCGCACCCACCCGGTCACGGGCAAGAAGGCGCTCTACGTCAACCGCGGCTTCACCCGTCACATCAACGGCATTCCGCGCGACGAGAGCGACGCAATGCTGGGCTATCTCTACCAGCACGCGGAGAACCCGCTATTCCAGTGCCGCTTCCGCTGGACCGAGAATGCCATCGCCTTCTGGGACAACCGCTGCACCCAGCACCGCGCAATGTGGGACTACTGGCCGCATACGCGCTCGGGGACGCGGGTGACGGTGAAGGGGGAAAGGCCGATGTGAAATCGGCAACGTCGGAATCGAACGATGCGGTGGAATTTTTCACGATCATGCCCGCCCGGCCAAAAACTGCGCCGTCATCGTCGCCGCCCGTGGACTTCCGGCAACACTCGGCCACAAAATACCGGTCGAAGGCTAGGTTGCTCCATTCCGAGGCAGAAACGTTTCTTATGACGCACACACTGTATTGAAAATCGCGAGGATCAGCCATGCTCCGCGCCGAGGACAACAGATTCCTGACCGAGGCCGGCCCTGGAACGGGCATGGGCGAATTGTTGCGCCGGTTCTGGATTCCCGTGGCTCTCTGCGAAGAACTCCCCGAGCCCGACGGCGAGCCGAAGAAGATCATTGTGCTCGGCGAGGAGCTGCTCGCCTTCCGCGACTCCCGCGGCGTCGTCGGAATCATCGACCAATATTGCCCGCATCGCGGCGCCAATCTCTGGCTTGGGCGCAACGAAGAGTGCGGCATCCGCTGCGTCTATCATGGCTGGAAGTTCGACACCGAAGGTCGCTGCGTCGACATGCCGACCTCCTATCCCGATCTCAACGCCAAGGATCTGATCCGTATCAAATCCTATCCGGTGCGCGAATGGGGCGAGATGATCTGGGCCTATATGGGCCCGCTTGAGACCATGCCCGAGCTGCCCGATCTCGAGATGGCGCTGCTGCCGGAATCGCACCGCTACGTCAGCAAGAAATGGCAGGACTGCAACTGGGTGCAGGCGCTGGAAGGCTCGATCGACACCGCGCATTTCACCTTTGCCCATCTCTCCTTCGACAAGGAGGAGAACGAGATCCTGGACATCAAGAAGCACTTTGTGAATCCGATCGCGCGGATGTCGAGCGATCACATGCGCTGGATCGCCGAGGATCCGCGCCCGGTGATCAAGATCAGTCCGCACGAGGCCGGGCTGACCATTGCCGGCGGCCGGCTGACCGGTGGCGACAACATCTACTGGCGCATCGCGCAGTTCCTGATGCCGTTTCATGCTTATGCGCCGAGCGCGATGCCGGGCGAGAACATCTTCGGCCAGACTTTCGTGCCGGTGACCGACACCAATTGCTGGATCTATACCTATGCCTGGAATCCGGAGCGGCCGCTGACGCAAGGAGAGCGCGACGCCTATGACCGCGGCAACGGCGTGATCGCGGAGGTCGACGACAATTACGTGCCGCTGCGTCACAAGGGCAACGATTATCTGATCGACCGCAAGCTCCAGAAGACCCGAAGCTACACCGGCATCAAGGGCGTCTCCGAGCAGGACGCCGCCGTGCAGGATAGCCAGGGGCCGATCGCCGACCGCACCCGCGAGCATCTCGGGCCGACCGATCTCGGCATCATGCATTTCCGCAAGCTCGTGATGGATCTGGCGCGGGCGCTCCAGCAGGGCGAGCCGCCGCCGCAGGCTGCGCATCAGGACCGCTATGCGGTGCGCTCCGGTGCCTGCGTGACCAGCAAGTCCAAGGACCTGCCCGCAGTAATGTTGGAGCGCTTCGGCGATGTCGCGGGCTTCGTCGGCCGTCCCAGAATCGCGGCAGCGGAGTGACGCTTGGGGCAACCGCGCAGCATCATCGTCGGGCTGGTTGCGTCGATCCTGCTATCGTCGCTTGCGATTGTTGGCAGCAGCGCGGCCGTGACCGCGCGAAAGATTGCAAGACCCAAGGCCAAGCTGCAGGTACCGGCCAGATGTGAGATGCCCAAATTCCGGATCGTCGTGGACGTCGGGCACACCCCGGACTCCTACGGCGCATTGAGCGCGCGCAATGATCCGGAGTTCGGCTTCAACGTCCGGCTCGCAAGACTCATCACGGCGAGACTCAAGTCCGAAGGCTTTGCCGCAACCCGGCTGCTCGTCACGGACGGCAAGGCGCGGCCGAGCCTGTTCAAGCGGGTCAGTGCAGCAAATAACGGCCGGGCCGATCTCTTCCTGTCGATTCACCACGATTCGGTGCCGGACAAGCTGCTCGAGACCTGGGAATTCGATGGGGCGAAGAGCTATTTCAGCGACCGCTTCTCAGGCCACTCGCTGTTCGTGTCGCAGCACAATCCGCACTTTGCCACCAGCCTGATGCTGGCCCGGATGATCGGCCGGCAGCTGAAAGAGCAGGGCCTGCACTATGCCAGCCAATACACCTTGCCGGTGATGGGCCGTTACCGGCGCCAATTGCTCGACAAGGATTTCGGCGTCTACCGTTATGACGGACTCGTGGTTCTCTCGCGGACAAGCAGTGCCGCAGTGCTGCTCGAAGCGGGCTCGATCATCAATCGCGACGAGGAAATGGCGATGAACTCGCCGGAGCGGCATGAGGCGATCGCGGGGGCCGTGGCCGCGGCAATAGGGGAGTTCTGCGCAAGGCGGTAGTCATTTGGCATTTGGCTCGCCATGACGAGGAGGCTACAGCGGCACGCCCCGATACTCCCGGTTCGCCAGGCTCGCCTCCTCCAGATCCAGATCGCGCTCGATCCGCCGCCGCGTCTCGTCGGTGATCTGGCCATCGCGCAGGAGATCGTGGATGAATTTTCGTTCGGCGGCGATCAGGTTGCGGGTCAGCATAGTGCCGGCGGCGGAGACGTCGTGGCGGGTGGGATCGAGCGAATCCGGAAGTTGGTTGACGCGGATCTCGTGACGCGCACGCAGAAGCCGCATCACCTCTTCGGAGACTTCCTTTTCCGCGGTCATTGCGTCGAGCGACCTTAGCGCGGCGTCCAGGGCCTGACGGCGCGCGGCGATCTCGGCTTCGTGCTCGGCGGCATGCTCGTTTCGGCCGGCATCGGCGACGCCGAGCCACCGCACCACCGGCGGCAGCGTCAGGCCGACGCCGATCAGCGTGACGAAGATGACGCCGAAGGCGACGAACAGGATCAGGTCACGATATGGGAACGCCGCGCCATCAGGTAGCGTGAATGGCAGCGCCAGCGCCGCTGCGAGCGACACCGCGCCGCGCACGCCGGTGAAAGCGAGCACGAACGGCCATTGCCAGGGTGGCGACGGATCGCGCTCGCGCAACGATTTGCTGAGCAGCCGCGGCAGATAGGTTGCGGGATAGAGCCAGGCGAAGCGCGCGATCACGACGATCATCAGGACCACGGCGGTCGCGATCAGGATGTCGTCGAGGGGGAACGCCTTCGACTTCTCGTAGAGCGCGCGCATCTGGAAGCCGGTGAGCAGGAACAGCACCCCCTCGATCAGGTAGATCACGAGGTCCCAGAAGAAGATGCCCTGCAGGCGCGTCGCCGACGAGATCAGCAGCGGGCCGTTCCAGCTCACATAAAGGCCGCAGGCGACGGTGGCGATCACGCCGGAGCCGCCGACATGTTCGGGCAGCCAGTAGGACACGTAGGGCGTGATCAGCGACAGCGTCAGCTCGACCTGCGGATCCCCGGACCATTTGCGGAAGCGCAGGGAGAGCCAGCCGACGCCGATGCCAAAGGCGATCTCGCTGGCGACGATGAGGAGGAATTCACCGGCCGCGAGCGGTAGCGAGAAATGCCCGACCATGATCGCCGCCAGCGCGAAGCGGTAGAGGGTCAGCGCGGTGGCGTCGTTGGCGAGTCCTTCGCCCTCGAGAATAACCACGAGCCGCCGCGGCAAGTTGAGCCGGCGCGCGATCGCGAGCGGCGCCACCACGTCGGGGGGCGCGACGATGGCGCCGAGCAGAAAGCCGACGGCCCAGGGCAGGCCGATCAAGTAATGCGTGGCGGCCGCCACCATCGCCGCGGTGAAGATCACTGCGCCGACCGCAAGCAGCACGATGGGGCGCAGATTCTTTCTGAACTCGCGCCAGCTCATGGCGACGCTCGCCGAGTAGATCAGCGGTGGCAGCACCATCAGCAGCACCAGTTCCGGCGGCAATTCCACTGCGGGCATGCCCGGCACGAAGGCGAGGCCGACGCCGGCCAGCATCAGCAGGATGGCGGGGGCGACGTTGAAGCGGCGTGCCGCCAGCGCCACGCCCGCCAATACGGCCAGCAGGATGAGAAAGGTCTGAAACTTCGCTTCCATGATGGCCTGTCTTGACCCGGAAGCGACTGCTGCGTCAATGCGCGCGGCTTACGCCAGCCGCTCAGCCACCGTCCGCCCGATTCGCGCGAAGGCGGCTTCGATCTGCGCTGCCGTCGGCGTGCCGCCTTGGACATAGGCCGCGATAAGGATCGGCGTGTCGGACTTCGGCCAGGCCACCGCGATGTCGCCCGCTGCGTCCTTGCCATTGGAGCCGGTCTTGTCGCCGATCTTCCAACTTGCGGGCAGGCCGCCGCGCAGCCGGTTCGCGCCAGTCTTGCAGTTCACCATCCACTCCGTGAGCAGGGTACGCGAGGCCGGCGTCAGCGCTTCGCCCGTCACCAGACGGCGCAAGTTCCCGGCCATCGCCGCCGGCGTCGTGGTGTCCCGGGGATCTCCGGGTGGGGAGCGATTGAGTTCGGGCTCGTTGTGGTCGAGCCGCGAGGTGGCATCGCCGAACGAGCGCCAGAACGCGGTGAGCGCGGCAGGGCCGCCGATCCGCGCCAGCAGCAGATTGGCGCAGGTGTTGTCGCTGAGCTCGATGATCGCCTTGCACATCTCGGTGACCGACATCGCGCCAGCCGCGAGATTCTGCTTGGCGACCGGCGCATACTCCAGCAGGTCGGCCTGGCCGTAAGGGATCATGGCCGCAAGCTGCTCCTCGTCGCGATCGACCCGTGCGAGCACGCTGGCCGCGAGCGAGGCTTTGAAGGTCGAACACATGACGAAGCGCTCGTCGGCGCGCCAGGTGAGCTTGGCGCCGGTGGCCAGGTTCTCCGCATAGACGCCAATCCGCCCGGCGCTCTCGCGTTCATAGGCTTCGAATTCTGGCGGCGCCTCTGCCGCAAGCGCGGGAGAAGCGGCCATCCAGCCGAGTGAGGCAAGCAGGGAGCGGCGGTCGAGCGGCATGGGGACTTTTCAGATGAGTGGGGGCAGGAAATATAGCGGATGCTGCATCCGCGTCGTCATTGCGAGGAGCGAAGCGACGAAGCAATCCAGTCTGTCTCCTCGGAGGGATTCTGGATTGCTTCGTCGCAAGGGCTCCTCGCAATGACGGGCGAGAATTATGCTCGCAATGACGCAGAATGGGGCGTGACCGCGGCAGATATTGGGCGAACGTCGAGCAGCCGCGTCACTCCCTCAGGTCATACCGATACGATTTCGACACGATCTGCCAGCCGTCGGCGAGCTTCATCGCGACCAGATAATCGGTGAAGAAACGCGGTGGCAGCTGGCACCTGACCTTGATGAAGGCGGTCTTGTCGTCCGAGCGGTCGATGGTGACGATGAAATCCTCGCGCGGCTTGCCTTCCGCCTTGCCGGATGGGCGCTTGCGCACGCGGTCGAGCCAGTCCGGCACGGTCAGCACCTGGAGCTCGCCCTTTTCGACCCAGCGCAAATCCGCGGAGGGATGGAAGATGGCGCCGAGCTTTTCAGCGTCGCCCTCGTAGAGCCCGTCAAAATAGGATTGCACGACGGCTTCGACGCTCGAACGGTTCTGGCTCATGGGTCATCCTTTTGCATGATGGCTTGGGGCGAACTTAGTCGTACGCATCGAAATGCGCTATGGGTGTCTCTCGCCAATTGCGCAGGGACGCTGGGATGACCGGATCAGAAACTTCGAACGCTCGTATCCTGATCGGCGAATGCTATTGCCGCACCGTCCGCTTTGAGGTGGCCGACGCGTTCTCCTATGCGATGAATTGCCACTGTTCGAACTGCCGCCGCACCACCGGCTCCGCCTTCAAGCCGTTCGCCGGTATCCCGCAAGACAAGCTGCGCATTGTCCAGGGTCGGGATCAGCGGATGATCTTCGGCGACGACACCAGCCATGACGCCCATTGTGGGCGATGCGGCTCGCTGCTCTATTCCCGGGTGCGTGACGGAGAATGGGTCCATGTCGCCATGGGAACCCTGGTCGATGCCCCCTCGATCCGGCCAAGCGCCCACATTTTCGTGGCATCGAAGGCGCCCTGGCACGAAATTACGGACAATCTGCCGCAATATCGGGAGCATATCGGTGATGCCTAAGGGAACTCGGTCGACACCAGCTTGGGAGCGAACCGCAGCCGCGCTGGTGCGACAAACAAAGGGGGACTTTCCGAGAGTCGCCGGCGCGGCCTTCGTGACCTCCATCACAAGCGCCGGCGCCAGATCCTGCTAAAGCGGTCCCAAGGGGCTCGAAACGGCCCGAACTTCGGAAGTCGTGTCATGCGCAATCTGCTCAGACTATGCCCGCTTCTCCTCGCCGCAGCGCTGCTGTTCGGCACGGATCCCGCTCTCGCCGGCAGCCGCGTCGCGCTGGTGCTTGCCAACTCGGCCTATCAGCACGCGCCGGCGCTCGCCAACCCCGTCAACGACGGTGCGGTGATGGCGAAGACGCTCAAGGAGGCCGGTTTCGATGTTGTCGATTACCGGCGCGACCTCTCGGCCCTGGATACACGGCGCGTGCTGCGCGACTTTGCCGACGCGACCCGCAGTGCCGATATCGCGGTGGTCTACTATGCCGGTCACGGCATCGAGGTCGAGGGCTCGAATTATCTGATCCCTGTCGACGCCAAGCTCGAGCGCGATACCGACGTTTATGACGAGGCCCTTTCGCTCGACCGCGTCCTGGTCGCGGTCGAGCCGGCAAAGCAGCTTCGTCTGGTGATCCTGGATGCCTGCCGCGACAATCCGTTCGGCAAGAGGATGAAGCGCACGGTGGCCTCGCGCGGCATCGGCCGTGGCCTGGCCCAGGTCGAGCCGACCAGCCCCAACACGCTGATCGCCTATTCGGCAAAGGCCGGCTTCACGGCGCAGGACGGCGACGGCGCCAACAGCCCCTTTACCGTCGCGCTGTCGAAGCATCTGACGACGCCGGGCCTCGACGTCCGCCGCGCCTTCGGCTTCGTGCGCGACGATGTGCTCAAGTCGACCGGTAACAAGCAGGAGCCGTTCGTTTACGGTTCGCTCGGCGGCGAAGACATGCCGCTGGTGCCGGTCAAGGTGGCGGTTGCAGCACCCGTGGCGCCCGTGGCGAACCCGCAGGCCGATATCCGCCGCGACTATGAGCTCGCGCTCCAGGTTGGCAACAAGGCGGCGTGGGATGCTTTCCTCGCCCAGCACCCCGATGGCTTCTATGCGAGCCTTGCCAAGCTCCAGGTCGAGAAGATCGGTGCCGAGCAGGCTCACGCAGCGGCGACCGCGAAGGTGAAGCAGGCCGAGGCCGAGCGTGATCGTCTCGCCGCGCTCGGCGCGCAGAAGGATGCGCAGGCCAAAGCCGCAGCCGATGCGAAAGCCGCCGAGCAGGCG
>NZ_JALBHA010000999.1:0-861 GCF_023006445.1 Bradyrhizobium sp. SHOUNA76 | reverse complement strand
AATTGTGGAGATGTCATGAACCACGATGCCCCTGTCCCGGGCCATACTGCACGATCACACTCCCGGGCCCAGCGGCCGAGATGCCGCCGGGCTCAGGCTGCCGCGGTCGAGTCGCGCACGGTCCGCACGACGACCGACCGTAGCTGTTCGAGATTGGCCGCCATGCCGGCAATCGCCTGCCTGACCTCCGCGGCGCGCTCGTTCACGGAAGCGGCGTCGCGGCTGACATTGCCGATCTTGGCCGAGACCTCCTTCGCCGCGGACGCCGATTCGGAAATCGACCGCGTGATCTCCCGCGTGGCGGCGTCCTGCTCTTCCATCGCGGCGGCAACCGAGGTCGCGACGCCATCGATCTCGACGATGTGCCCGCCCATCGTCTCGACGGCATCGACCGCAGCCTGCGTCGAGGCCTGGATCTCGGTAATCAGCCGCGTGATCTCCTCGGTGGATTTGGCGGTCTGGTCCGACAGGGATTTCACCTCGGCGGCGACCACAGCGAAGCCGCGCCCTGCCTCGCCGGCACGCGCCGCCTCGATCGTGGCGTTGAGCGCCAGCAGGTTGGTCTGGCCGGCGATGCCGCCGATGAGGTCGGAGACCTCGGCGATCTTCTTCACCGATCCGGCCAGCGCTTGAATGGTCGAACGCGCCTGCTCGCGGCCGGCCACGGCAGATTTGGTGACGGTGCTGGTCCGCGCGACCTGGCTTGCGATCTCGCGGATCGAGGCGCTCAGCTCTTCGGCCGCGGCCGAGACGGTCTGCGAGCTGCCAAGGGCCTGAGTGGAGGCCGCGGCGACCGCCTGCGACTGCGCGGAGAGCGAACTTGCGATCTCGGACAGGCTGGTGGCGGCCCGCTCGACGCCA
>NZ_JALBHA010000998.1:0-862 GCF_023006445.1 Bradyrhizobium sp. SHOUNA76 | reverse complement strand
CCAGCCGGTTGGCCCGCCGTTCGATCTCCGCGTAGCTCAGCTGGCGCCCGCCATCGATCACCGCGACCGCATCCGGCGTTCGCATGGCCTGCGCCGTCACCAGATCGTGCAAGCATGCCTCCGACGGATAGGCCGAACACGTCTCGTTCCACTCCTCCACCAATTGCCGCCGCTCCGCCTCCGGCAGCATCGCAAGCTCCGACAGCGGACGGTCCGCGTCAGCGACTGCTTCCATCAACATTTGCGTCAGATGCTCCGACAGCCGCTTCATCGTCGCGGCGTCGAACAGGTCGGTCGCATATTGGAAGAAGCCGCGCAGGCCCTCCTCCGCCTCGTGCAGATAAAGTGCGAGGTCCAGCCGCGACAGCGCCGGTCCGAGCCCGCCGGCGGCCTGGTCGCCGAGATGGCCGAGCGTCAGCCCCGGCAGCTCGATCTTCTCCTGCGGCACGTTCTGCAATGCGAACAGGACCTGGAAGATCGGATGGCGGCTCGCCTCGCGCGCCGGCTGCAGCTCCTGCACCAGGCGCTCGAACGGCAGGTCCTGATGTGCGAACGCACCGAGCGCGCTCTCGCGCGCCCGCCGCACCAGTTCGCGGAAGCTCGGATCGCCGCCAAGCTCGCCGCGCAGCGCCAGCGTGTTCACGAACAGTCCGATCAGCCCTTCCACCTCGCGCCGCGTCCGGCCCGCGATCGGCGTCCCCACCACCACGTCGTCCTGGCCGCTCCAGCGCGACAGCACCGCCTGGAAGCCCGCCAGCAGCACCATGAACAGCGTCGCGCCCTCCTGACGCGCCAACGCCCGAAGCTTGCGTGTCAGCTCGGGGGAAATCTCGACGGGCAGACGGCTGCCGCGGAAGCTCTG
>NZ_JALBHA010000997.1:0-863 GCF_023006445.1 Bradyrhizobium sp. SHOUNA76 | reverse complement strand
CGCCAAGCCGGCTCTCGCCGGCGCCGCACCGCGCATCGCGGTCATGGCAGGACGCTAGGCATGGCCGAGGATGGCAAGGGCACGGAACGCGTGACGTTCAGTCGCGGCTATGACGTCTGCATCATGGCCATCGACGGCACCTGGCGCCGCGACTGCAAGCTCAACGCGATCTCCGACACCGACGCCATCCTGACGGTGGAAGGCTCGATCCAAGGCTTGAACCTGAAAGAGTTCTTCCTGCTGTTGTCGTCAACGGGCCTCGCCTACCGCCGCTGCGAGCTGGTCCGCGTCAACGGCGCCGAAATGGACATCCAGTTCCTGCGCGGCAAGAACAGGAAGAAGCGCGGCGCGGCCGGCGGCCGTGACGAAGCGGCCTGATCGGCGTGGCAGCCGCCGCGCTGTCCGCCAGGTTGCTTTATATTTGCTGAAACATCCGAGCGAATTTGCCTTGGCCGCTTTACGTCGCTTAAGCGCGAGCCGTGTATCCATCGACGGTCTCAATCTCAGGATACGGAAATGCCCAGAAGTTCCCTTTCCCCCATCTCGTCAAACCTGCCCGATGGCGCCGAACGGCGTGCGCTTCAGCTCCTGGTGGTCGATGACGACGCCACGCAGCGCAGCCTGATCACGGTCGCCGCCAAGCAGGCCGGCCACGAAGTCACCGTGGCGCCGTCGGTGGCGGACGCGATCGAGAAGCTCCGTGCCGCCCGCTTCGATTGTGTGACGCTCGATCTCGTGCTGGAGGATGGCGACGGCATCGACGTGCTGCGCGAGATGGCGGCGGCGAAGTTCGGCGGCGCCGTGATCGTCATCAGCGGCATGGACGGCAAGCGCCGCAGCGCCGCCCGCAGCTTCGCCCGGTC
>NZ_JALBHA010000996.1:0-863 GCF_023006445.1 Bradyrhizobium sp. SHOUNA76 | reverse complement strand
AGCTGCCTGCTTACGTCGAGGCAACCGGCGTCCACGCCGTCAGCATCGACTGGACCGCGGAGCCCGCCTTCATCCGCGAGCGCGTCCAGAGCAAGGTCGCCGTGCAGGGCAATCTCGATCCGCTGGTGCTGATCACGGGCGGCGCCGCGCTCGACCGCGCGGTCGACAACGTGTTGGCCAATTTTGCGCAAGGGCGCCTGATCTTCAACCTCGGCCACGGCATCCAGCCGGAAACGCCGATCGCCCATGTCGAGCAGATGATCAAGCGCGTGCGGGGCTAGTTCGCCCCGCCCCTGAGGGGTGGGAAACAAAAACGCGAAAACAACCCCATGCACAGTAGACAAGTCATTGAAAGATTTGAGCTGGCAGGACTCGCCCCCGCGCGCCTTTGACACGTCGGGCAAAACAGACGCAGAACGACATCATCGCCGGTCGTAATTTCGCAAGGCAGCTAGCGCGGCCGGCTGCGCTCGATGATCTCGGCCGCACCCTTGCCCAGCAGATCAAGACCCACAGCACGACCGAGCTCGCGCGGGCGATTGGCGGGACCCGCGCGCGAGGCCTCGATGATGGTGTTGCCGGAGAGATCGAGCACCGATGCGGTGAGCGACATCTGATCGCCCGCGATGGTCGAGAAGCCCGCCACTGGCGAATTGCAGTGGCCGTTCAGCACCCACAAGACCTCGCGCTCGGCATCCGCGCTGGCATGCGCCGCGGGATCGTCGATCGATGACAGGATCTGCCGCGTCTGCCAGTCCTGCGCTGCGCATTCGACTGCGACGATGCCCTGCCCCGCCGCGGGCAGCATCTCCGCCGCGGTGAATTCGTAGGCGATACGGCCGGCGAGGCCGACGCGGTCGAGG
>NZ_JALBHA010000995.1:0-868 GCF_023006445.1 Bradyrhizobium sp. SHOUNA76 | reverse complement strand
AATTGCCCGGATCGAGCCGCGGCGCCATTCGCGGCGACGTGCCGATGCCGGAGGGGCGGCCCTATAATCTCGGCAACACCTCCGCCGACATGGCCTCGCTCAATGCAACCTCGGAAATGTCGGCCTCGAGCCGCGGCCGGGGCCGGGCGGTGCAGAACGCTCGTGCGGTGTCCTACGACCGGGACGGCCGTTACGCCGCCGAGAACGCGGATTCGTCGGCCGACGGCGCCGCCGAGGCTCGCAACATCCTGAGCGGCCGCGGCCTCTACTAGGCCGCGCTCTCCCTCAAGAATTTCACCAGCGCCGCGTTCACCTCGTCGGGTCGCTCCTGCTGCACCCAATGGCCGGCGCCCTCGATGATCAGCTTTCGCTTCAGATTGGGCAGCACGCGCTCGAGCTCGTTGACGCGCTTGGCGCCGATCAGGCCGGTGATGACGGCGTCCCTGGAGCCGGCAATGAACAGCGAGGGCTGACGGATCTGGGCGTCCTGCCACGGCGCCGTCAGCTCCCAATTGCGATCGATGTTGCGGTACCAGTTCAGCCCGCCGCGAAAGCCGGACTTGCGGAAGCTTTCGGTGAAATAGGCCAGATCAGTCTCGCTGAGCCAGCCGGGCAGGGGCTCCTCCGTGGTCGCGTGGCTGAGAAAGCCCTTGCCCTCCTGCACGAACATCGCGGCGGTGGGATCGGCGAGGCCCCGTCCCCCAAGCACGATGCGTATGGTGCGGGCGACGTCGCGCTCCAGCTCGGCCTCGGCGACACCGGGCGCCTGGAAATACTGCCAGTAGAAATTGGTGACGCCGCCCTGGCGGAGCAGGTCGAGCGGCTTGCCGCGGCCGCGGAACGGCGGCGGCACGCTCAGGCCCGCGAC
>NZ_JALBHA010000994.1:0-870 GCF_023006445.1 Bradyrhizobium sp. SHOUNA76 | reverse complement strand
TCAGCTTCGCAGCCTCGGTGCGGTCGACGAGGCCGGAAATGCCGGCCGGCCCCAGATCGAGCGCCGCGCCCGCCTCGCCCATCAGGACGCCGTCCTGCTTGCCGAGGATGAACAGCAGTCCCGCTTGCGCCGGCGTCACCTCGCTCTCGGGCCGCGCCGCCATCCAGCGCTGCAGCCGGCGTTGTGCGACGCTCAGCAGGTAGATCAGCCGATGATGCCGCGCGTCGGCCGGTTTATTTCGCATGCGAACTATCTAACCGAGCGTGAGGCGGTTGTCAAACCAGCCGTTCCGCTACGGCGCGCAGGTGAAGCTCGCCGCCTCCGTCACCGCACCCGCCTTGTAATGCGGCCAGGCCGGCCAGCGGCACAGCGGCAGCGCGCGCAGGGTCGCGAATGAAGGCGGCTCGACCTTCTGCTCGATAACCTCGAGATCGCCGGGCGCCTTCGCCTTCTCGACCCAGTCGACCAGCACGCTCAGCATATCGACATTGGCCGGCGCGCCGGAGCCGACATGATCGACGCCAGGCGCGGTGTAGAGCCGCGCAAACTCGGCCGTTTCGGCCTTGCCGAGCTTGCGCTCGACGCTCTCGAAATAGCGGATGCCGGCGTAGGGGCTCTGGGCGTAGTCCGCCATGTGCTCGAGCATGATCAGCCGGCCGCCGCGGCCGCGGAAACGGCTGAGATCGGAATCGGTCGAATCCATCAGCTTCGAGACCTCGAGCAGCCGCGCCTTGTGCTCCTCCACCTTGTAGGTGGTGACGTCGAGCTTGGGATCGCGCGCAAAGACATATTGAATGCCGCCGGCGCCGTAGATCCAGGCGATGCCGTTGTTGGGCGCGGGCGGCTGCGCCGGCGGCGCGGTGCCGAGCC
>NZ_JALBHA010000993.1:0-878 GCF_023006445.1 Bradyrhizobium sp. SHOUNA76 | reverse complement strand
CGCTGCCGTGCAGGTGCGCGCGCCCTCGCCGGCGGATGATGCCGCCCGCGAAGAGCGCGTCAAGATGACCCGGCTGCGCCAGACCATCGCGCGCCGCCTCAAGGACGTGCAGAACACCGCGGCCATGCTGACGACCTTCAACGAGGTCGACATGACCAACGTCATGGCGCTGCGCGCCCACTACAAGGATGCGTTCGAGAAGAAGCACGGCTCCAAGCTGGGCTTCATGGGCTTCTTCACCAAGGCCGTGGTGCAGGCGCTGAAAGACATCCCGGCCGTCAACGCCGAGATCGACGGCACCGACCTGATCTACAAGAACTACTACCACATCGGCGTCGCCGTCGGCACCGACAAGGGCCTCGTCGTGCCCGTGGTGCGCGACTGCGACCACAAGTCGATCGCCGACATCGAGAAGGGCATCGCCGATTTCGGTCGCCGCGCCCGCGACGGCCAGCTCAAGATCGACGAGATGCAGGGCGGCACCTTCACCATCACCAATGGCGGCATCTACGGCTCGCTGATGTCGACCCCGATCCTGAATGCGCCGCAGTCGGGCATCCTCGGCATGCACAAGATCCAGGAGCGGCCGATGGTCGTCGGCGGCAAGATCGAGGTCCGCCCGATGATGTATCTGGCGCTGTCCTATGATCACCGCGTCATCGACGGCAAGGAAGCCGTCACCTTCCTGGTTCGCGTCAAGGAGAGCCTGGAAGATCCGGCGCGCCTGGTGCTCGATCTCTGATTCCTGATGCTCTGCGAGCGCCGTCGCCATTCGCGACGGCGCATGTCGAACCATGGAGGCACGCGTGACCGATAAAGTCGTTGTCATCACCGGCGGCAGCCGCGGCATCGGGCGGGCGACCGCGGTTGCGGCGGCC
>NZ_JALBHA010000992.1:0-889 GCF_023006445.1 Bradyrhizobium sp. SHOUNA76 | reverse complement strand
GCCTTCCTCAATCTCGATCCCGGTCAGCCGCCGGCCCGCCTCACGACCATTCTGGGATCGAGCTGCGCCCGCATGCTGCTGACCGGACGGGCCCAGTCCGCCATGGTGGAGACGCTGCTCGATCCGCTGGTCGAGCGCATCCCGGTGGCTGAACTCGAAGACGCGATCGCGTCGGGACCGACCAAGCCGGCCCGCGCCGCGCGGCGCGCGGCTTCAAGCCTTGCCTATCTCATCTATACGTCAGGCTCCTCCGGCGCGCCGAAGGGCGTCATGATCGAGCAGCGCGGCCTGTCGAACCATCTGGCCTCGCTCGTCTCAGAGCTCGGCCTCTCCGCCGGGGACGTGATCGCGCAGACTGCACCGCAGAGCTTTGTCATCTCGGTCTGGCAGTTCCTGGCGGGGCCGATGGTCGGCGCGCGCGTGCATGTCTGCGACAACGCGAACGTGCAGGACCCGATCCTGCTGGCGCGGGAGATCGAGCGCGAAGGCATCACGGTGCTCGAGGTCGTCCCATCGCTTCTGCGCGTCGTGGTCGAACGGATCAACGAGACACAGGTCCGGCGCGCCTTCGCCGGATTGCGGGTGCTGATCTCGACCGGGGAGCCGCTACCCGTCGACCTCTGCAGGGCCTGGTTCGCCCAATGCCCGAAAGTGCCGCTGATCAACGCCTATGGCGCCTCGGAATGTTCCGACGACGTCTCTCTGCATCGCCTGACCAAGGCGCCGGCGATCACGACCGGTATCGTTCCGGTCGGTGCACCGCTGCCGAACACCCAGCTCTACGTGCTCGATGCCAACCTCCAGCCGCAGCCGGTCGGCGTGACCGGCGAGCTCTGCATCGGCGGCGCGGGCGTCGGCCGCGGCTATATCAACGACCCCGCGCAGAGCC
>NZ_JALBHA010000991.1:0-892 GCF_023006445.1 Bradyrhizobium sp. SHOUNA76 | reverse complement strand
CGGCCGGACTCGCGCTGCCGCTGCTGCGGACCGTGCGCGCCCGCCACCCCGGCATCCTGCTCTACCTCAACGAGACCTACGGGACGACGCTCTCGGAGCTCGTCATGAACGGACGGATGGATCTCGCCGTGCTCTACGGCGGCAAGACGGCCGTCCATGGCCTCTCGTTCGTGCCGTTGCTGCGCGAGCAGCTCTACGTTGTCGGACCCGCCAGCATGATGGCCCCGCCGGGCGAGATCAGCGTGCCGGCGCTGGCCGACATGGATCTCTATCTCGCCCGTCCCTACAACGTCGTGCGCAAGATGGTGAACGAGGCCTTCGCGGCGATCGGCCAGGCGCCGAAGGTCGTCGCCGAAATCGAGTCGGCGAGCACGCTGACGGCGGTGATCGCCGATGGGCTCGGCGCGACGATCCTGCCGGAATCGATGGCCCGCCAGGTGGCGGCCTCCTGCGGCGGCTGGCAGTCCCGCATCGTCGATCCGATCATCGAGGCGCCGTTGGCATTGTGCCAGTCCGATCATTTACCGCTGTCGGAGCCGGCCCAGGCGATCAAGGAAATCCTGCTCGAGCTCGTGGCCGGGCTGCCCGGCAACGTCGTCGTCGCCGAGGAGCGGGCGCAGAAAGCGTCATAGCGCTCTCTTATATGGGCAAAGCCAAACCGTCTTGGTCGACGAAGACCGACGGCAGTAGCGTTCGTGGACAGGCGCGACGCCGCGGGCGCCGACCTCGACGGACGGCCGGAGCATGGATCTCGATCGTATCAAGTCACTGATTGGCGCCATGGCGGCCTCCGATCTGGCCGAGATGGAGTTCAGCGAGGGCGGCATGTCACTGCGGCTGGTGCGCCGACCGCAGCCAGCCGACTCGCGGCCGGCGCTGCCAGAGGTCGCAG
>NZ_JALBHA010000990.1:0-893 GCF_023006445.1 Bradyrhizobium sp. SHOUNA76 | reverse complement strand
CTTCCCGGACCGCGTCGCACGCAACCGCGGCAATGGCAGCTTCGTGCTGGCCAGTGGCCGCGGCGCCGCCGTCGAGCAGACCTCCTCGCTCGCCCGTGCGCCCTACATCGCGATCGGCGAGATGACGGGAACGGCGGCGAGCGGCCGCATCCTGCTCGCTGCGCAAATCACCGAGGGCGAGATCGAGAACCATTTCGCCGAGCATATCGAGACCGCCGACGAGATCACCTTCGATCGCGGCGCGATGGCGTTGCGCGCGCGGCGAAAGCGCGTGCTGCACGCCATCACACTCTCGGAGTCGACACTTGCCGTCTCGCCCTCGGAGGACACCGCGCGTATTTTCGCCGACGGCTTGATCGCCGCCGGTCTCGACCGGCTGCCCTGGTCGAAGGCCGCAAAGCAGTGGCGCGACCGCGTGATGTTCCTGCGCAAGGCCGAGGGCGACAGCTGGCCTGATCTCACGGATGACGGATTGATCGCGCGGCGCGACGATTGGCTGGTGCCGGCGCTCTACGACAAGATCGCGCTCAAGGATATCTCGCCGGGCGATCTCTCCGACGCGCTGATGGCGCTGCTGCCGTGGGAGATGCGCGCGCGGCTCGACCGCGAGGCGCCGACGCATTTCGAGGCGCCGACCGGAAGCGTGCTCGCGATCGACTACGAGGCCGAGCAGGGACCGACCATCGCAGTGCGGCTGCAGGAATTGTTCGGTCTCAATACCCATCCCTCGATCGCCGCCGGCAAGGTGCCGCTGGTGCTGGAGCTGTTATCGCCGGCGCAGCGCCCGGTGCAGGTGACGCGCGATCTCCCAGGCTTCTGGCGTGGCAGCTATGTCGCGGTGCGCTCCGACCTGCGTGGCCGCTACCCGCGCCATCCCTGGCCGGACGATCCCG
>NZ_JALBHA010000098.1:0-15860 GCF_023006445.1 Bradyrhizobium sp. SHOUNA76 | reverse complement strand
AAGCTGCCGCCCATGTCGGAGCCCTGCGCGAGCCAGGCCATGCCGGTGGCGAGCGCCACTGCCGCGCCGCCGGAGGAGCCTGCCGCGGATTTCGAAATATCCCAGGGATTGAGCGTCGCGCCGAACACCTCGTTGAAGGTGTTGGCGCCGGCGCCGAATTCCGGCGTGTTGGATTTTGCGTAGACGACCGCGCCATTGGCTTCGAGATTCTCGACCATGAGGTCGGACTTGGCGGGGATATTGTCCTTGAAGATCGGCGAGCCCTGCGTGTTCAATACGCCCGCAACGTCGGTCAGATCCTTGATCGGCACCGGCAGGCCCGCGAGCAGTCCCCGTGCGCCGGCCGGCTTCCGCATCAGCGCCTTGGCGCTGTCCCGCGCGCGATCGAAGCACAGTATCGGCAGCGCATTGACCTTGCCGTCGACCTCACCGATGCGCTTCTCTACCACATCCAGCAGCTCGAGCGGCGAGACGTCGCCAGACCGCAGCTTGTCGACGACGGTGCATGCGGTTTCGCGGATCAGGTCCTGGGACAATTATTTTACTCCTGTGTCTATTCTTGGTTTGTCATTGCGAGCGCAGCGAAGCAATCCAGACTATTGCCCGCGGATACATTCCAGGATTGCTTCGCTGCGCTCGCAATGCCGAGGCTAGAGTTAACCCCACCCGGCGCTGATGCCACCGTCTACCGTATAGATCACGCCCGACGTATACCCGGCGCGGTCCGACGCCAGGAACGCCATGAGGTCGCCGATCTCGCGCGCATGCGCAGGGCGGCCGAGCGGCAGGCTCTTCTGGAATTCCTTGTAGCGACTCTCGTCGCCGAACTGGTGCTTCGCCCGCGTCTTCAGCAGTGTGACGTGGCGGTCGGTGCCGACGGGGCCGGGATTGATGCCGACCACGCGGATGTTGTCGGCAAGACTCTTGCCGCCGAGCGCGCGCGTGAAGGCCATCAGCGCGGCATTGCCGGCGCTGCCGCAGATGTAGTTGGCATCGAACTTTTCGCCGGCAGCCCCGATGTCGTTGACGATGACGCCGCCGCCTCTGGCTTTCATCTGCGCGTAGATCTGCCGCGTGAGGTTGATGTAGCCGAACACTTTCAATTCCCAGGCGTGGCGCCAGGTCGCCTCGTCGATCTTGTCGATCGAGCCGCCGGGAATGTCGCCGGCGTTGTTGACGAGCACGTCGATGTCGGCGGCTTCGCTGGCGAGCCGCGCCACGTCCTCGGCCTTGCGCAGATCGACGATGCTCGTTGCGGCATCGATCTGGTGCGCGGAACGCAATAGGTCGGCCAGCGCCTTGAGCTGGTCGCCGCTGCGGGCGGCGAGCAGGAGGTGCGCGCCTTCCTCGGCAAATGCCTCGGCTGCGGCAGCGCCAATGCCCTTGGACGCGCCCGTGATCAGGACACGCTTGCCACGCAGATGCAGATCCATGAGGGGTACTCGCAGAATAGGAACAGGATAAAATCAGTAGGCGCTTGGCCGCGCCATGGTCAACATTGCAGTGCAGCGTTGCACTGCCGACGCGTTTGGTCCATTGCAGTGCGGTCAAAAGGCGGCGGCTGCCGGACCAACCAAGGACGTTCTCGATGAGCAAGAAACCATACCGGATCGCGGTCATTCCCGGCGACGGCATCGGCAAGGAAGTGATGCCCGAAGGCCTGCGCGTCCTGGAGGCTGCGGCGAAGAAGCATGGGGTCGCCGTGCATTTCGACCATTTCGACTTCTCGTCATGGGACTATTACGAGAAGCACGGCCAGATGATGCCGGACGATTGGAAGGACAAAATCGGCAAGCACGATGCGATCTATTTCGGCGCGGTCGGCTGGCCGGCCAAGATTCCGGACCACGTCTCGCTGTGGGGCTCGCTGATCAAGTTTCGCCGCGAGTTCGACCAATATGTGAACCTGCGCCCGGTGAGGCTGATGCCCGGCGTGCCGTCGCCGCTGGCGGGCCGCAAGCCTGGCGATATCGATTTCTGGGTGGTGCGCGAGAACACGGAAGGCGAATATTCCTCCGTCGGCGGCCGCATGTTCCCGGACACCGAGCGCGAGTTCGTGACGCAGCAGACCGTGATGACCCGCACCGGCGTCGATCGCATCCTGAAGTTCGCCTTCGAGCTCGCCCAGTCGCGGCCGAAGAAGCATTTGACCTCGGCGACCAAGTCGAACGGCATCTCCATCACCATGCCCTATTGGGACGAGCGCGTGGAGGCGATGGCCAAGAAGTTTCCGGGCGTGAAGTGGGACAAGTACCACATCGACATTTTGACGGCGAACTTCGTGCTGCATCCGGACTGGTTCGACGTCGTGGTCGGCTCGAATCTGTTCGGCGACATCCTCTCCGATCTCGGCCCGGCCTGCACCGGCACCATCGGCATCGCGCCGTCTGGCAACATCAATCCCGAGGGCGATTTCCCCTCGGTGTTCGAGCCGGTGCACGGCTCGGCGCCCGATATCGCTGGCCAGGGTATCGCCAACCCGATCGGCGCGATCTGGTCGGGTGCGATGATGCTCGAGCATCTCGGCGAAAAGGAAGCCGGCAAGTCGATTGTCGATGCGATCGAGCGCACGCTCGCCGAACGCACGCTGCGCACCAAGGACCTCGGCGGCAACGCTGACACCACGGCTTGCGGCAAGGCGGTTGCGGATATGGTGGATTGACGCCAGAATCGGTAAGGTGGGTTAGCGCAGCGTAACCCACCTTTTTTGTCCCCGTGAAGAAGGCGGTGGGTTACGCCTGCGGCTAACCCACCCTACGATTTCTGTTTCAATTGACACAGCGGATCGCTAGCCCGCGATCTTCTCGATTGCTGCCTGATCCAGCCCGAACTTCTTCCCGGCCTCCAGGATCTCCTGCCACGTGGTCGGATCGACCGGAATGCCTTCGGCGAGGCGCTTCTTCCTGGTTTCGCGTTCGGGTTCGCCCGCGATCTTGACCTTGTCGATGCCGGGGGCAGGCGGCGAGCCGGTGTGCCAGGCGACGAAGCTCTCGGCCTCGCGCGCGAGGTTTTCGCCGGTGCCGAGCTTGCTCGGGTCGATGACGATCGAGAGCATTCCGTTGAGGACGTTGTACTTGCCGTCGGAGGGGCCCTTCACCACCTGCCCGCCGGAGAGCGCGCCGCCGAGGATTTCGCACACCAGCGCGAGCCCCGAACCCTTGTGCTCGCCGAACGGCAGGATGGCGCCATACGGCGGGATCACAGTGTAGCGCGGATTGGTGGTGGGCTTGCCCTCATTGTCGATGATGGTGCCGCCCTCAAGCTCGACGCCCTTGTTGTGGGCGACGCGGGTCTTGCCCTGCGCGATCCTGCTGGTGGCGAAGTCGAGCACGATCGGGTCCTTGCCCCTGCGCGGGATGCCGACGCAGAACGGGTTGGTGCCGTGGCGTGCGTCGCTGCCGCCCCAGGGCGCCACGATCGGGCGCGAGATCACATTGACGAAGTGGATCGAGACCAGCCCGTGATCGATGCACTGCTCGGCCCAGTGGCCGATGCGGCCGATATGGTGCGAGTTGGAAAGGCCGACGAGGCAAACGCCATTTTTCTTGGCGCGCTCGGCCGCGAGCTCCATCGCTTCATGGCCGATCACCTGGCCGTAGCCGGTGAGGCCGTCGAGGGTGAGGAGCGGCCCGGTGTCGAGCACGATCTTGACGTGCTGATTCACGGCGAGCCCGCCGTTGGTGACGCTCTGGACATAGCGCGGGATCATGCCGACGCCGTGGGAGTCGTGGCCTTTGAGATTGGCCTCGACGAGATTGGTGGACACGAGCTCGGCCTCGCGGTCCGAGGAACCGCCGGCCTTGACGATGGCGCGGATGGCGTTGGTGAGCGGCTCTGCGTTGATGGTGCGATAGTCGGCCATTGCTGTTGCTCTTATTCCTTCGCGATTTGGCGGGGAGCGTGGGGTGGGTTAGGCGAAGCCGTAACCCACCGCTTCTGCTTCCGCGGAAATTAAAGAGATGGGTCACGCCCTGCAGGTGCGCTTCGCGCCTCTGCAGAGCTAACCCACCCTACGATTTCACGATCCGGCGGCAGTGAACCCATGCCGCTTCGATCAGGTTCTCGCTGGCCTCCGGCGTCCGGAACGCCGAGTGCGCCGACAGCGTCACGTTCGGGATCTTCGTCAGCGGATGATCGCCGGGCAGGGGCTCGGTGTTGAACACGTCGAGACCGGCATGGCGGATGTGGCCCGACGTCAGCGCGTCGATCATCGCCGCTTCGTCGACGATCGCGGCACGGGCGGTATTGACGAGGATGACACCGCGCTTCATCGCCAATATCTTCTCGCGCGTGATCATGCCGCGCGTCTCGTCGTTGAGCAGCAGATGCAGCGAAACGACGTCGCTTCTGGCCAGCACCGTATCGAGATCGGTGAACTCCACGCCTGGATAGCTCTTCGGCGAGCGGTTCCAGGCGATCACCTTCATGCCGCTGCCCGACGCGATGCGCGCAACCTCGGCTGCGATGCCGCCGAACCCGATCAGGCCGAGCGTCTTGCCGGTGAGCTGCATGCCGTCCTCGCGCAGCCAATTGCCGCCGCGCATTTCGCGGTCCATCATCGCGATGACGCGGGCCGAGGCCCACATCAGCGCGATCGCGGATTCGGCGACCGCCGTGTCGCCATAGCCCTTGATCAGATGCACGGAGATGCCGAGCTGGCTGAGCTCCTCCGGATTCATGTAGCTGCGCGCGCCGGTGCCGAGGAATACGACGTGCTTCAGCCCGGTGCACTTCTTCGCGACCTCGGTCGGCAGCGCGGTGTGGTCGACGATCGCGATCTCGGCCCCATCGAGAATCTCGGGATATTGGTCCGGCTTGATGTCGGGATTCCGGTTGATCCGCACCTTGGGATCGCCGGGCTGCTCCAGCCGCTCCATGATCACGGCCAGCGATTCATTGGCGTCGACGAATACTCCGCGCATGGCTCTCTCCGGTCAGGACGCGACGCCGGCGATCGCCAGCACGGTGTGCATGAGAACGTTGGTGCCTGCAGCGCAATCCGGCTGCGTCGCGTCCTCCAGCTCGTTATGGCTGATGCCGTCCTTGCAGGGCACGAACACCATCGCGGCAGGCATGATGGTGTTGAGGTTGCAGGCATCGTGGCCCGCGCCGGAGGTGATGCGGCGAGAGGAATAGCCGAGCGTCTTCGCCGCGTTCTCGACTGCTGAAATGAGCTTGGGATCGAAATGCGTCGGCGGCTTGCGCCAGACCAGATCGATTTTGACCTCGACCTTGCGGCGTGCGGAGATCTCGGCAATCGCGGCGCGCAGATCGCGATCGAGCGCGTCCATGATGGCGCCGTCCGCGCTGCGGCAATCCATGGTGAACGCGATCTCGCCGGGAATGACGTTGCGCGAGGGATTTGCGATGACGGCTTCGCCGATGGTGCCGACGGCGTTCGGTCCGTGCTTCCTGGCAATGGCCTCCATCGCCAGCACGATCTCCGACAATGTCGCCAGCGCATCGCGCCGCAGCGGCATCGGGGTCGAGCCCGCATGGCTCTCGAAGCCGGAGATCTTGCCGTCATACCACAGCACGCCTTGGCCGGAATCGACCACGCCGATGGTCTTGCCTTCGGCCTCCAAAATTGGGCCCTGCTCGATATGCAGCTCGACGAAGCAGCCGAGCTTCTGGAAGCCGACGGGCTTGTCGCCGCGATAGCCGATGCTGTCGAGCGCCTGCCCGACGGTCGTGCCCTCGGCGTCCTTGCGCGACAAAATGTCGTCGGTGGTGAAGTCGCCGACGTAAGCCGCGGAAGCCATCATCGCGGGTGCGAAGCGCGAGCCTTCCTCGTTGGTCCAGTTGACGACGCAGATCGGCGCTTCAGTTTCGATACCGGCATCGTTCAGCGTGCGGATCACCTCCAGCGCGCCGAGCGTTCCCAGGATGCCGTCATACTTGCCGCCGGTCGGCTGCGTGTCGAGATGCGAGCCGATGCCGATGGGCGGCTTCGACATGTCGCGGCCCTTGCGCAGGCCGAACTGCGATCCGAGCGCGTCGACGTGGACTTCGAGCCCGGCGTCTTCGCAGGCCTTGCGGAACCAGTCGCGCACCTGCTTGTCTTCGTTGCTCAGTGTCAGCCGCCGCACGCCGCCTTTGGCTGTCGCACCGAATTGTGCGGTCTCGTGGATCGAGCCCCAGAGGCGGGCGGAATCGATTTGCAGATTGGTGGCGGCTCGGCTCATGCGTCTCTTCCATCGATCGCCGTCATTCCGGGGCGCCCGCAGGGCGAACCCGGAATCTCGAGATTCCGGGTTCTCGCTGCGCGAGCCCCGGAATGACGGTAGAAAATCCGGCGCCTGTTTCAATGACGCGCCAGCGCGGGCGCGTCAACCGCGAGGCTGCTCTGCGCAATCTGCCGAGCCAGCTCGGCGACGCGCTCCACGGCGACGACGTCGGGCGAGGCGAGCCAGCTCGCGGTGAAGGTCAGCGGTGCGATCGCAAGATCGGTGTCGAGCAGTTGCAGCCGCCCGTCGGCGAGCTCGTTCTCCACAATGGCGTCGGGGATCACGGCGACGCCGAGCCCTTCCACCGCCATGTGGATCACGGTCGCAAGCGAGGCGGAGGCGTGCAGCCGGATTGGCGGCAGCTCGGGGCGGTCGAATACCTCGCGCACGACCTCGTAAGGCTTGGTCTTGCGCGGGAAGGTGATGATCGGAAACCGCGCAAGCTCCGCCGGCGTCACCGGGCCATTGCCAAGGCCAAGCGAGGGACTTGCGAGGAAGCCGATTGGATAATCGGCAAGCACGCGATTGTGCACGCCGGAAGCGGACAGAGGGCCGACGACGAAGGCAAGCTCGATCTCCTGTGCGAGCAGGCGCGCAGTGAGGTTCGGCGTGATATCGACTTCGATCTCCAGCGACAGGTTCGGATAGACCTCGTTCACACTCTTCACCAAGCGCGGCAGCCAGGTGTGCACGATGGTCTCGGCGACGCCGAGCCGCATCACGCCGCGCATCGCCGAGCGGTCGCCGATCTCCGCCATCATCTGAGCACGCAGGCCGATCAGCTTCTCCGCATAGACCATCATCTGCCGGCCGCTCGGGGTCGGTGAGGCCACGCGATGATCGCGGTTGAGGAGCTTCACGCCCATCTCGCGCTCGAGCTGGGCGATGCGCTGGGAGATCGCCGGCTGGGTCGTGTTGAGCCGTTGGGCGGCGCCGCGGAAGCTGCCGAGCTTCACAACCCAGAGGAATGTCTCGATCGACCTGAAGTCCAACATTGGAAGGATTTTCCCATCGATAAAAGATATTTATCGAGATTGATTAGAAACGACGATTAGACTTTATAGCACGCTTGGTGTTGGCTTGTCCTTGTCGAGTTTATAGGCAGGTCGATTACATGACTGTTTTGGTGGCAGCGCAGCAAACTGAAACGCCCGACGCCCTTCCGAGCCGCAAGGCCCGGCTCGCCTATCGCGAGGGGCTGGTCGCCTCCACTGCCGGCGTCGCCCCCGGTTTCGTCCAGGGCAATCTGGCGATCCTGCCTGCGGAATATGCCGGCGCCTTTCACCGCTTCTGCCAGCTCAACCCGAAGCCGTGCCCGATCATCGGCATGTCCGATGTCGGCAGTCCGTTCATCCCCTCGCTCGGCGCCGACCTCGATATTCGCACCGACGTGCCGCGCTACCGCGTCTGGCGCGACGGCGAGGTCGTGGACGAGCCGACCGACGTGACGAAGCATTGGCGCGACGATCTCGTCACCTTCGTGCTCGGTTGCTCCTTCTCGTTCGAAGAGGCGCTGCTCGACGAGGGCATGCCGATCCGCCACATCGAGAAGAACGTGCGCGTGCCGATGTATCGCACCAACATCGCCTGCGGCGAGGCGGGGCCGTTCGCCGGTCCCATGGTGGTGTCGATGCGCCCGTTCAAGCCGGCGGACGCGATCCGTGCGGTGCAGATCACCTCGCGCTACCCGGCCGTGCACGGCGCGCCCGTGCATCTCGGCCATCCGCATCTGATCGGCATCAAGGATATCGCCAAGCCCGACTATGGCGATCCGGTGCCCGTCGCCGACGACGAGATTCCGGTGTTCTGGGCCTGCGGCGTGACGCCGCAATCGGTGATCAACGCCGCCAAGCTGCCGTTCGCCATCACGCATTCGCCCGGCCTGATGCTGGTGACGGATCTCAAGAACAGGACCATGGCCGTGATTTAGTGGGCAGCGTTTGCTGCTTCTTCGAGCTTTACCGCATTCATCAATCGCTTCATTCGATCAGCCGAAATTCAGTCACAGGGGACTCAGCCATGACGATCACTCGCCGCGACGTATTGTTAGGTGCCACCGCCACCGCTGCGCTGGTGCCGCTCGCTGCACGCGCACAGACTTCGGAAGTCGTGATCGGCGTGATCTATCCGTTCTCCGGCGGCAGCGCACAGCAGGGCGTCGATGCGCAGAAGGCCTATGAGACCGCGCTCGAGGTCATCAACAAGGACACCGATTTCGACTTGCCGCTGGGCAAGGGCGAGGGCCTGCCGGGCCTCGGCGGCGCCAAGGTCCGCCTCGTATTCGCCGACCACCAGGCCGATCCGCAGAAGGGCCGCGCCGAGGCCGAGCGCCTGATCACGCAGGAGAAGGTCAGCGCCATCATCGGCACCTATCAGAGCGCGGTCGCCGTGACCGTCAGCCAGATCTGCGAACGCTACCAGGTCCCGTTCGTCTCCGCCGACAATTCCTCGCCGAGCCTGCATCGCCGCGGCCTGAAATATTACTTCCGCGCCGCCCCGCATGACGAGATGTACTCGGCCGCAATGTTCGACTTCTTCGATGCCTTGAAGAAGAAGGGCACCAAGATCGAGACGCTGTCGCTGTTCCACGAGGACACCATCTTCGGAACCGATTCCGGCAACGCCCAGGCCAAGATCGCCGGCGAGCGCGGCTACAAGATCGTCACCGACATCAAGTATCGCGCCAACTCGCCCTCGCTCTCGGCCGAGGTGCAGCAGCTCAAGTCTGCGAATGCCGACGTGCTGATGCCCTCGAGCTACACCACCGACGGCATCCTGCTGGTCAAGACCATGGCCGAGCTCGGCTACAAGCCGAACGCGATCGTGGCGCAGGACGCGGGCTTCTCCGAGAAGGCGCTCTATGATGCCGTCGGCGACAAGCTCGAGGGCGTGATCTCGCGCGGCACCTTCTCGCTCGACCTCGCGCAGAAGCGCCCGATGGTCGGCAAGATCAATGACATGTTCAAGACGCGGTCGGGCAAGGACTTCAACGATCTCACCTCGCGCCAGTTCATGGGCCTGATCATCCTCGCCGACGCCATCAGCCGCGCCAAGTCGACCGACGGCGAGAAGATCCGCGATGCGCTGGCGGCGACCGACATCCCGGGCGAGCAGACCATCATGCCCTGGAAGCGCGTCAAGTTCGACGAGATGGGCCAGAACAACGACGCCGACCCGGTGCTGCTGCAATATGTCGGCGGCAAGTTCGTCACCATCTTCCCGCCGCAGGCCGCGATCGCCGAGGCGATCTGGCCGATGAAGTAAGCGTTTCGGGGAGGGTAGGGGCCGGCGTTGTAGGAAGCAGGCTGCTCCCACACCGTCATTGCGAGGAGCCCGCGACAAAATTGCGAAGTAATTTTGCGCTGGCGACGAAGCATTCCAGACTGCTTCCTTGGCGACATTTCTGGATTGCTTCGCTTCGCTCGCAATGATGGAGCAAATGATGACGCTTCGAACGGGGGACGACTTTTGACAGCCCAAGCCATTATCCAGAGTCTCGCAAGCGGCCTGCTCATGGGCCTGCTCTACGGACTGATCGCGGTCGGCCTCGCGCTGATCTTCGGCCTGATGGACGTCACGAACTTCGCCCATGGCGAGTTCCTGATGATCGCGATGTACCTGTCCTTCTTCCTGTTCGCGTTCTTCGCCATCGACCCCTTGCTGTCGGCGCCATTGGTCGCCGCGGGGCTCTTCATCTTCGGGGCGGTGATCTATCTCTTGATTGTACGCTTCGCCATGCGGGCCAAGGCGAACGCCGGCATGGTGCAGATCTTCACCACCTTCGGCCTTGCCATCGTGATGCGGGGCCTCGCGCAGTTCTTCTTCACGCCGGACTATCGCAGCATTCCGCAGTCCTGGCTCGGCGGTAAAACCATCTCGATTGGCGGGATCTTCCTGCCGGAGCCGCAGCTGGTCGGTGCGCTGGTGTCGATCGCGGCCTTTGCCGGTCTCTACTTCTTCATCCACCGCACCGATTTCGGCCGCGCGATCGAAGCCACCCGCGAAGATCCCGGTGCGGTCGCGCTGGTTGGCATCGACAAGAACCGCGTGTTCGCGTTCGGCTGGGGCCTTGGCGCCGCGCTGGTCGGTCTCGCCGGCGCGATCATGGCGAGCTTCTTCTACATTTATCCCGACGTCGGCGCGTCCTTTGCCCTGATCGCCTATGTCACCGTGGCGCTCGGCGGCTTCGGCAGCGTGTTCGGCGCCTTTGCCGGTGGCATCATCGTCGGCCTCGTCGAAGCCACCACCGCCCTGGTGCTCCCGCCGTCGCTGAAATCGGTCGGCATCTACGCAGTCTATCTGCTGGTGGTCTTCATCCGGCCGCGCGGCCTGTTCGGATCGATATGATGGACAAGGATTTTGCAGCGCGGCGCCGCCGCGACCTCATCATCGCCGCGGTGCTTGCCGCGATCGCCGCACTCACGCCATTGTTCGTGAAGGACGTCGTCGTCCAGAACATCCTGATCCTGACGCTGATGTATGCGGGACTGTCACAGAGCTGGAACATCCTGTCCGGCTATTGCGGGCAGATCTCGCTCGGGCACGCGCTGTATTTCGGCCTGGGTGCCTACACCACCGAGCTGCTGTTCACCAAATTCGGCGTGCTGCCCTGGTTCGGCATGCTGGCGGGCGGCGTGGCGTCGGCACTGATCGCGATGGGCCTCGGTTATCCCTTCTTCCGTCTGCGTGGCCATTACTTCGTGATCGCCACCATCGTCATCGCCGAGATCGGGTTGCTTCTGTTCCATAATTGGGAATGGGCCGGCGCGGCGATGGGCATCACCATTCCGATCCGCGGCGACAGCTGGCTGAAATTCCAATTCCTGCGCACCAAGCTGCCGTATTTCTATTTCGCGCTGGCGCTGTGCTGCCTCGCCTGGTTCGTCACCTGGTGGCTGGAAAACTCCAAATGGGGATTCTGGTGGCGCGCGGTGAAGGACAATCCGGATGCGGCCGAGAGTCTCGGCGTAGACGTGTTCAATTCCAAGATGGGTGCGGCCGCCGTCTCCGCCTTCCTTGTTGCGGTGGGGGGCAGCTTCTATGCCCAGTTCGTCTCCTACATCGATCCCGAAAGCGTCATGGGCTTCCAGTTTTCGCTGCTGATGGCGCTGCCCGCCGTGCTTGGCGGCATCGGGACCCTGTGGGGGCCGGTGTTAGGGGCCGCCATTCTGATCCCGCTGACTGAGCTGACGCGCTTCAAGTTCGGCGGCTCGGGGCGCGGTGTCGATCTCATTGTCTACGGCACGCTGATCGTCCTGATCTCGCTGGCCTTGCCGCGGGGGCTGCTCAGCCTGTTTTCCCGCCCGAAGAAGACGGGAGCCGCAAGATGACCCCGCTCCTTGAAACCCGCGGCGTCTGGCAGCGCTTCGGCGGCCTCGTCGCCAACAGCGACGTCTCGATCTCGGTCGGCCGCGGCGAGATCGTCGGCCTGATCGGCCCGAACGGCGCCGGCAAGTCGACGCTGTTCAACCTAATCGCCGGTGTGCTGCCGCCGACGCAAGGCTCGATCATCTTCGACGGCGAGGATGTCACCAGGATGCCCGCGGCTGCGCGCTGCCAGCGCGGCGTCGGGCGCACCTTCCAGGTCGTCAAGAGCTTCGAGACCATGACGGTGATCGACAACGTCATCGTCGGCGCGCTCGTGCGCAACACCGTGATGCGCGAGGCCCGCCGCAAGGCCCATGAGGTGCTGGAATTCACCGGCCTTGCCGCGCGCGCCGACGTGCTGGCGAGCGATCTTGTGCCGGCCGAGAAGCGCCGCCTCGAAGTCGCCCGTGCGCTCGCGACCGAACCGAAGCTGCTGCTGCTCGACGAAGTCCTCACCGGCCTGACGCCGACCGAGGCGCAGACCGGCGTCGCGCTGGTGCGCAAGGTGCGCGATGCCGGCATCACCGTGTTGATGGTCGAGCATGTCATGGAGATCGTGATGCCGCTGGTCGACCGCGCCATCGTGCTCGACCTCGGCAAGGTGCTGGTCGAGGGTAAACCCGCCGATGTCGTCCGCGATCCCAAGGTGATCAGCGCATATCTGGGAGATCGTCATGCTGTCGGTGCGTGAAGTCACGACCGCCTATCAGGGCCTGGTCGCGATCTCCGCGGTCTCGATCGAAGTCCAGAAGGGCGAGATCGTCTGCGTGGCCGGCGCCAACGGCGCGGGCAAGTCGACGCTGCTCAAATCCATCGCCGGTGCCGAGCGCCCGCGTTCGGGCACGGTGACGTTCGACGGCAAGCGCCTCGACGGCATGGCACAGCATCACATCACCGCGACCGGCATCGCCTATGTCCCAGAGAACCGCCGCCTGTTTCCACGCCTGTCGGTGCGCGACAATCTCCGCCTCGGCAGCTACCTCTACCGAAGCGAGGCAAACCGCGAAGAGCCGCTCGATCTCGTCTTCAAGCTGTTCCCACGTCTCCAAGAACGTTTGGACCAGCGCGCCGAGACGCTCTCTGGCGGCGAGCAGCAGATGCTCGCGATCGGCCGCGCGCTGATGACACGCCCGCGGCTGTTGATGCTGGACGAGCCGTCGCAGGGCATCATGCCGAAGCTCGTCGACGAGATCTTCCAGGCCGTAAAGCTCATCCGCGACTCCGGCATGACCGTGCTGATTGTCGAGCAGCGCATGGCCGAGTGCCTCGAGATCGCCGACCGCGCCTACATCCTGCAAACCGGCCGCGTGCTGATGCAGGGGCCGGCAGCCGAGATCAGGGGTAATCCCGACGTGCGCAAGGCGTATCTGGGGCTGTAACGGCAGGGAAGATTTCGTAGGGTGGGCAAAGCGAGCGTGCCCACGCCTTCCAAAGACGTGGGCACGGCGCTGGCGCGCCTTTGCCCACCCTACGGCATTGTCGCGGTGTGTGTAGCGAGCGCCGTAGCCCGGATGAGCGAAGCGACATCCGGGGCCAGTTTCCCCGCATGCGCTCATGCGGCTACGATCGCAATAGCGAGGGTTGGAGCCGGGCCTAATGCCCGTGCGCCGGCAGCGTCACCCCGAACACCTTCACCAGATCCGTCACCTGCTCCGGCGACAGATACCGCGGGTTCATCCCGCGGAGCAGCAGATACAGCTTCGCCGTCTCCTCCAACTCCTCGGTCGCGAACACCGCGGCTTCCAGCGTGTCGCCGGCGACCACCGGTCCGTGATTGGCGAGCAGCACGGATGAATATGTCCCCGCCAAGCCCTTGATCGCGTCCGCGACCGCGGGATCGCCGGGGCGGTAATAGGGCACTAGCGCGGTGGCGCCACATTTCATCAGGTAATAGGCCGTCATCGGCGGCAGCGCGGCGCGCGGGTCGATCTCGGGCAGCATCGACAGCGCGACCGAATGCGTGGAGTGCAGATGCACGATCGCCCTCGCGCTCCCGCGCGTGTCGTAGAGCGCATTATGCAGCGGAACTTCCTTGGTCGGCGCATCGCCCGAAACCAGCCGGCCCTGATCGTCGAGCCGCGACAGCTTTGCAGGATCGAGGAAGCCGAGGGAGGCATTGGTCGGCGTCACCAGCCAGCCGCCGCCGTCTAGCCTGACGCTGATATTGCCGGAGGATCCCGGTGTCAGCCCGCGCTCGAACAGGGACCGTCCGAACCGGCAGATGTCTTCGCGCAGCCGGGTCTCGTTGCTGTTTTCAGTCCTCATGGCCGTCATGTCCGCTTGTCTCACGCTTTGGCAGCGCGGCCAAGCCGTGATATCGGTTCGCCGAGCCGCCGCAAAGGCCGGCCGTCCGGGAAACGTTCGCAAGGGTCAGTTGCATATGTCCGCCTCCACCTCACAAAATCAGCGCATCGCCGTCATCGGGCTCGGCTCGATGGGATTCGGCATGGCGACCTCGCTGAAGCGCGCCGGCCATGCCGTGACCGGCTGCGACGTTTCGGCGGATGCCGTCGCGCGCTTCGTGAAGGATGGCGGCGCGGGTGCGAAGACCCCGGCCGAAGCGGCCAAGGAGGCCGATATTGTCGTCAGCGTCGTCGTCAATGCGGCGCAGACCGAGACGATCCTGTTCGGCAAGGACGGCGCCGCCGAGACCATGCCCGCAGGCGGCGTCTTCATATCCTCTGCCACCATGGATCCCGACGTGGCACGGCGCCTCGCCAAGCAGCTCGAGGCGACAGGCCGGCACTATCTGGATGCGCCGATCTCCGGTGGGGCGCAGCGCGCTGCACAAGGCGAGCTGACGATCCTGGCCTCCGGCAGTCCCGCCGCGTTTGCCAAAGCACGGCCCGCGCTCGATGCCATGGCGGCAAAGCTCTACGAGCTCGGTGATGCCGCGGGCCAGGGTGCCGCCTTCAAGATGATCAACCAGTTGCTCGCCGGCGTGCACATCGCCGCCGCCAGCGAAGCCATGGCATTCGCGGCCAAGCAGGGCCTCGACATCCGCAAGGTCTACGAGGTGATTACGGCCTCCGCCGGTAATTCCTGGATGTTCGAGAACCGCATGCCGCACGTGCTCGACGGTGATTATACGCCGCGCAGCGCAGTCGAGATTTTTGTGAAGGATCTCGGAATCATCCAGGACATGGCGCGCAGTGCCAGATTTCCGGTGCCAGTGTCGGCCGCAGCACTCCAGATGTTCTTGATGACAGCCGCCGCCGGCATGGGCCGCGACGACGACGCATCGGTGGCGCGGATGTATGCGCAGGTCACCGGCGTCAAGTTGCCCGGCGACAAGTAAGAAGGGACTCCGATGCCGCGTTTTGCCGCCAACCTCTCGATGATGTTCACCGAGGTACCGTTCCTCGATCGCTTTGATGCCGCAGCTCAAGCCGGCTTCACCGCGGTCGAGTTTCTTTTTCCCTACGATCATCCGGCCGAGGCGGTTGGCGAGCGGCTCAAGCGCAACGGCCTGACCCAGGCGCTGTTCAACCTGCCGCCGGGCGACTGGAATGCCGGCGAGAAGGGTTTTGCCGCGCTCCCCTCGCGCTTTTCCGATCTCAAGGCGAGCCTGGAGACGGCGTTGCCCTACGCCAAGGCGACCGGCGTCAAGCGCCTGCATTTGATGGCCGGCATCGCCAACCGCGGTGAACGCGTGGCGATCGAGGCGTTCTACAAGTCGGTGGCGTGGGCCGCGGAATTCTTCGCACCCCACGGCATCGACATCGTGATCGAGCCGATCAACGCCCGCAACGTGCCCGGCTACTTCCTCAACGATTTCGGCTTCGCCCGCGACCTGATCCAGGAGCTGAGGCTTGCGAACCTGAAGCTCCAGTTCGACATCTATCATTGCGGGATCATCCACGGCGACGTCACCATGCGCCTGCGCGAGATGATGCCGATCATCGGCCACGTCCAGATCGCCAGCATCCCCTCGCGCAACGAGCCCGACGGCGAGGAGCTGAACTATCCGTTCCTGTTCACTGAACTCGACCGCCTCGGCTATGCCGGCTTCGTCGGCTGCGAATACAACCCGCGCGGCAAGACCACCGACGGCCTTGCCTGGTTCAAGCCTTACGCTGGAGTGAAGCCGTGACACTTGCGTTGGGCTGCATCGCCGACGATTACACCGGCGCGTCCGATCTCGCCAACACGCTGACGCGCGCGGGCCTGCGCACCGTGCAGACCATCGGCGTGCCCGCGGATGATCTCGCGCTGCCCGAGGTGGACGCCGTCGTGGTGTCGCTGAAGAGCCGCTCGATCGAGGCG
>NZ_JALBHA010000989.1:0-893 GCF_023006445.1 Bradyrhizobium sp. SHOUNA76 | reverse complement strand
CGGGGTCGCCGATCCGCACGCTTCGGCGGCGAAGCACGCGGCGCAGCGGCACGCTCAGGATCAGCATGGCGCCGATCACGAGCGCCGCACCGGCATTTGTGAGACGCGTATAGCCGTAAGCGCCGAGCGCCGTCGTTAGGCCAGCGCAGGCCAGCACGATCAGCGCGCGGCGACGATCGGCATAACGGATATAGGCAAGCGCGCGGCTGGAATTGGTGAAGATGGCGGAGATCGCGATGATCGGCACCACGGGCTCGGCGCCGACGAGGGGCACAAGCACCAGCGGCATCAAGGCGCCGGTGCCATAACCGGCGAGACCACCGATGATCGAAGCAAACAACGCCATCAACGCGACCAGCAGGAGCTGAAAAATCGAGATGTCGGCGAGGGCTGAGACGATGGTCACGTTCTCTCGTCGCGGCTGATGCGGGCCGCAGCTTGATCGGCGATGGAAGCGAGCGCGGCTTCTTCTAGGGGAAAATCCGCCGCAAGCCAAGCGTCCTCGGCGAGCGTCAACACATGTCCGAGCGCAGGTCCCTCGGCCAGGCCGCGCGCGATGAAATCCGCGGCCTTCAACGGAAATTTCGGCGCGGTCCAGCGCTGCGGCAGCTCGGCGAGCGCGCGCCAGTGCATTGAGGCGACATCGCCGCCGGCCCGCGCCCATCCCAGCAACACACGATCGTGATAGCGCTCGGCCCCGAGCCGGTAGAGCAGCCGCCGTGCATTGGCTTCGTCCTTGGCGGCCAAGCGCCACCAGCGGTGGCCCATCGAGTCAAGCGCCTTGGTTTCGGCATTGGACAGCCGCAAGCGTGCGGCGACGCGCTTGGCATCTTCGGTCACCGCGACGGCCAGCGCGGCGAGGCGCCGCGTGCTGCTCGCGGTGAGGCCGAGCT
>NZ_JALBHA010000988.1:0-897 GCF_023006445.1 Bradyrhizobium sp. SHOUNA76 | reverse complement strand
CATGATCGCGCTGTCCTACGGCAACGGCAAGACGGTGCGGGTGCCGAAGGGCCTCTCCGTGCTGGAGGCAAGCCTGCGCCACAATGTGCCGCATGCCAGCGTCTGCGGTGGCCGCGCCCGCTGCTCGACTTGCCGCATCCGCATCATCGGCGACCATGACGCGCTGCCCACACCGTCGCAGCGTGAGGCCTTCGTGCTCACCCGCGTCGGCACCGCCGATCCGTCGATCAGGCTGGCCTGCCAGCTGCGGCCGACGTCCGACCTCTCCTTCTTCCAGCTGTTCACGCCGCACACGCATGCGACGGACGGGCAGGCCTCGACACCAGCCAGAATCGGCCAGGAGCGCTATCTCGTCAGCCTGTTCGTGGACATGCGCGGCTCGACCCAGCTCGCGGAAAAGCGGCTGCCGTTCGACACCGTCTTCATCGTCAACCGCTTCCTCGGCGCGGTGTCGCAGGCGGTGATCGAGAACGGCGGCCAGCCGAACCAGTTCGTCGGCGACGGCATGCTGGCGCTGTTCGGATTGACTGCCGATCCGCAAACCGCCTGCCGGCAGGCGCTCAAGGCTGCCGCCGGCATCGCCAGGCATATCGACGAGCTCAACGAGCTCCTGAGCCACGATCTGCGCCAGCCGATCCGCTTCGGCGTCGGTATTCATGGCGGCGAGGTCATCATCGGCGACATCGGCTATCGCGATCACATCGTCTTCACCGCGCTCGGCGATGCCGTGAATGTCGCAGCCCGGCTCCAGGACATGACCAAGACGCTGGCCTGTGAAGCGATCGTCTCGGAAGAAGTCCGCCGCACCGCCGGCCTTGTCGACGACGTCCTGCCGCAGCACGAGGTCGCGATCCGCGGCCGCGACGAGCCGCTTGCCGTGCGCGCGGTGGCGGATGC
>NZ_JALBHA010000987.1:0-901 GCF_023006445.1 Bradyrhizobium sp. SHOUNA76 | reverse complement strand
CGCGGGGCGGCCAAGGCGCTTGCCATCGTGCAGCGGCACCAGCTCCCGGAGCTGCTGGCGCGGGTGCTGGCGGGGCGCGGGGTCGATATCGACGCTGTCGAGGACTTCCTCGATCCGACCATCCGCAAGCTCCTGCCGGACCCGTTCACGGTGACGGAGATGGAGGCCGCCGCCAAGCGGATCGCGGATGCCGCCGTGAAGGGAGAGAAGGTCGCGATCTTCGGCGACTACGACGTCGACGGCGCGACCTCGGCGGCGCTGCTGGCCTGGCACCTGCGCCATTGCGGGCTCGATCCGCTGATCCACATTCCCGATCGCATCTTTGAGGGTTATGGCCCGAACGTCGAAGCGGTTCGCGGGCTGGCGGCCAGGGGCGCCACGCTGCTCGTCACGGTCGATTGCGGTACCACCAGCATCGAGCCGCTGGCTGAAGCGAAGCGGCTCGGCATGTCCGTGGTCGTGATCGATCATCACCAGGCCGGCACGGAGCTGCCGGAGGTCGACGCGCTGGTCAATCCGAACCGGCTCGACGATCTCTCCGGCCTTGGCCATCTCGCCGCCGTCGGCCTCGTGCTGGTGACGCTGGTCGCGGTCAACCGCGAGCTGCGCCAGCGCGGTTTCTGGAGCGCGGAAATGCCCGAGCCGGATCTGCTCGGCATGCTGCATCACGTCGCGCTCGGCACGGTTGCGGATGTGGCGCCGCTGATCGGCCTCAACCGCGCCTTCGTCGCCAAGGGGCTGATCGCGATGCGGCGCCGCGATCATGTCGGTCATACCGCGCTGATGGATGTGGCGCGGCTCAACGGCCCGCCCGAGGCATGGCATCTCGGCTTCATGCTGGGTCCTCGCATCAATGCCGGCGGCCGCATCGGCCGCGCCGATCTCGGCGTGCGGCTGCTGC
>NZ_JALBHA010000986.1:0-902 GCF_023006445.1 Bradyrhizobium sp. SHOUNA76 | reverse complement strand
GAGCGCCGCGAGCAAGGCGGCGATGACGATGCCGGCGCGATCGACGCGCCGCGGCGGCTGGGCCGGATCGCCTGAGGTCATGATTTGACCAGGCCGACCGATTTCAGCACGTCGGTGACGCGCACCGTTTCCTTCTTCAGGAAGTCGGCGAAGGCATCGCCGCCGAGATAGGCGTCCTCCCAGCCCTTCTGCTTGAGGATTTCCTTCCAGGCATCCGACTTCACCATCTTCTCGACCGCATCGCTCAAGGTCTTGCGCTGCTCCGGCGTGATGCCGGGAGGCGCGACCACCGAACGCCAATTGGCGATCACGAGGTCGATGCCTTGCTCCTTGAAGGTCGGGATGTCGCTCCCCGGGATGCGCTTCTCCGAGGTCACGCCGATCGCGCGCAGCTTCCCGGATTTGATCTGCCCTTCATATTCGCTGAGGCCCGAAATGCCCGCGGTGACCTTGCCGCCGAGGATCGCGGCGAGCGACTCGCCGCCGCCGGAGAACGGGATGTAGTTGATCTTCTTCGCGTCGGCACCGACCGCGCCGGCAAACAGTGCGGCCATCACATGATCGACGCCGCCGGCCGAGCCGCCGGCAAAGGTCACCTTGGCGATATCGGCCTTCACTGCAGCGGCCAGATCCTGCGCATTCTTGATCGGCGAATTCGCGGGAACCACGATCACCTGGATTTCCTCGGTGAGGCGCGCGATCGGCGTCACCTGCTCCAGCGTTACCGGCGACTTGTTCATGGCGAGCGCGCCCACCATGACGAAGCCGTTGACCATCATCTGGTTGCCGTCGCCCTTGGCGCCGTTGACGAACTGCGCGATGCCGACGCTGCCGCCGGCGCCGGGAACGTTGGTGACCTGCACGCTGCGCGCAACGCCCGAAGCCACCAGCGCCTGCTGCAT
>NZ_JALBHA010000985.1:0-903 GCF_023006445.1 Bradyrhizobium sp. SHOUNA76 | reverse complement strand
GGCATGGCCCTCGGCGCTCGGATGCACCGCGCCGCCATAGACGGCGGAGAGCACGCCCCAGGTGGCGTCGTGGATGTCTGTCGGCTGGCTCGCCGCCGGCAATCCCTGCGGATAGGTCATCGCGGCAAAATAGCTGTCATTGGCGTCGCGGATCCAGCGCCCGCGCGGCAGGTAGGCGCGATATTCCGAGGCGCCGCGGCCGCACAGCATCGGCTGGCTCGCCGCGCTCACGATATCGGGATTGAAGCTCTGGCCGTTCTCGGCGAAGCAGGCGCGATCGAATTCGGGATCGTTGCCGGAATGGGCGCAGAAGCCGTGGTCGGCGAACGCCGCCTGATGCGCATCGACGAAGGTCATGCGCTCGGCCTCGGGATCGCGGCACAGCGCGCCGCGGGTGCAGGTGGCGAGCCCCTTCAGCTGCGGCAGGAATTCAGTGTCGACGAAGGTCGAGACGCGCGCCAGGCGCTGCGGGTCGGCGTTGAAGGAGGGATGGATGTCGAAGCCGGCCCGGCCGCCGCGGCAGGGCACGCCGCCCTCGGCAAGCGCGGGATTGGCGTAGGAGACATAGACCACTTGCGAGAGGTCGCCGCCGACCAGCGGCTTCAGCGCCTCGCGCAGCTTGACGAAATTCTGCGGCAGCTCCCGCGTCAGCGCGTCGCGGGAATCGTCGACGCTCGCCATCACGCCGGAGCGGCGGAACAGCGTGCGCTCGGTCGCGGTCTCGACGATCACGTCGGCGACGAGGCCGGAGAAATAGACGTCGTTGGCGCCGACCGAGAGCAGCACGAGGTCGAGCGTGCGGTCGGGCTGGCGTCTCTTCGCCGCGGTGAGCGCCTCGCGCAGCTCGGCGACCTGTGCGTTCACGCTGGTGTTGCAGACGCCGGTCTTGCCGGGCGGGCATTC
>NZ_JALBHA010000984.1:0-913 GCF_023006445.1 Bradyrhizobium sp. SHOUNA76 | reverse complement strand
GCGCCGCCGGAGGGCCTATGAAGATCGCCGTTGCCAAGGAAATCGATCCGTCGGAGCCGCGGGTCGCCGCTTCGCCTGATACGGTGAAGAAGTTTAAGGCGTTGGGCGCCGAGATCGCCGTCGAGCCGGGCGCCGGCCTCAAGTCGGGCCTGCCGGATTCCGAATTCACCGCCGTGGGCGCCACCGTCAGCGCCGACGCGCTGAAGGATGCCGACATCATCATCAAGGTGAAGCGCCCCGAGGCGTCGGAGCTGTCGCAGTACAAGCGCGGCGCGCTCGTCGTGGCCATCATGGATCCCTATGGCAACGAGGCCGCGCTGAAGACGATCGCCGATGCCGGCGTCTCCGCCTTCGCGATGGAGCTGATGCCGCGCATCACGCGCGCGCAGGTGATGGACGTGCTGTCCTCGCAGGCGAACCTTGCCGGCTACCGCGCCGTGATTGAAGGCGCCGAGGCCTTCGGCCGTGCCTTTCCGATGATGATGACGGCGGCCGGCACCGTGCCCGCCGCGAAGGTGTTCGTGATGGGCGTTGGCGTCGCCGGCCTCCAGGCGATCGCGACCGCGCGCCGTCTCGGCGCCATCGTCACCGCCACCGACGTGCGGCCCGCCACGAAGGAACAGGTCGAATCGCTCGGTGCGAAATTCCTCGCCGTCGAGGACGAAGAGTTCAAGAACGCCCAGACCGCCGGCGGCTACGCCAAGGAAATGTCCAAGGAATATCAGGCCAAGCAGGCCGCGCTCACCGCCGAGCACATCAAGAAGCAGGACATCGTGATCACGACGGCGCTGATTCCGGGCCGGCCGGCGCCGAAGCTGGTCAGTGCCGACATGGTCAAGTCGATGAAGCCGGGCTCGGTGCTGGTCGATCTCGCCGTCGAGCGCGGCGGCAATGTCGAGGGTGCGAAGCCGGG
>NZ_JALBHA010000983.1:0-916 GCF_023006445.1 Bradyrhizobium sp. SHOUNA76 | reverse complement strand
GTCACCGAGGCCGATGTGCCTTCCCTGCTCGATGCGCTCGCCAGCAACACGCCGCATCTGCTGCGGCTGGGGGCGACCGACGAGATCCCCTGGCTGAAGCGCCAGACCCGTCTCACCTTCGCCCGCTGCGGCGTGATCGATCCGCGCTCGCTCGACGACTACCGCGCGCACGACGGCTACAAGGGACTTGAGCGCGCCCTGTCGCTCGGCACGGATGCGATCCTTACCGAAGTCACGGCATCGGGCCTGCGCGGCCGCGGCGGCGCGGGCTTCCCGACCGGCATCAAGTGGAAGACCGTTGCGCAGGCCAAGGCCGACCGAAAGTTCATCGTCTGCAACGCCGACGAAGGTGACAGCGGCACCTTCGCTGACCGCATGATCATGGAGGGCGATCCGTTCCTGGTGATCGAAGGTATGACCATCGCCGGCATCACCGTCGGCGCGACCAAGGGCTACATCTATATCCGCAGCGAATATCCGCACGCGGTGGAGGCGATGAATGCCGCCATTGTAGCCGCCAGGCGCGGCGGCTATCTCGGCGACAGGATCGGCGGTTCCACGTACAGCTTCGATCTCGAAGTCCGCGTCGGTGCCGGCGCTTACGTTTGCGGCGAGGAGACCTCGCTGCTGGAAAGCCTCGAAGGTCGTCGCGGCATCGTGCGCGCCAAGCCGCCGCTGCCGGCGCATCACGGCCTGTTCGGCAAGCCGACCGTCATCAATAACGTGCTGTCGTTCGCGGCCGTCCCCTTCATCCTCGCCGAAGGCGCCAAGGCCTATGCCGATTTCGGCATGGGCCGCTCCCGCGGCACGATGCCGATCCAGCTCGCCGGCAACATCCGCCATGGCGGACTGTTCGAGACCGCGTTCGGCGTGACGCTCGGCGAGCTCGTCGATGACATCGGCGGCGGCACGCTCA
>NZ_JALBHA010000982.1:0-919 GCF_023006445.1 Bradyrhizobium sp. SHOUNA76 | reverse complement strand
GACACGCGCGAGCGCGAGTCGATCTGCAGATTGCGATGCGCGGCCTCGATCACCACGCTCTCGGTGAGCGCGCCGAAGAAATCGCGGCGGACGTTGCGCTCGGCCGGGCGCGGCCGGATCTCGACATGATGCGAGATCAGCTCCTGGCCGCCGCCGCTTCTCGGCTCCAGCCGCAAGGTGCAGCGGGCGAAGCTGACCGGATTCTCGTATTCGTAGGTGGTGACGTGACGGATGTCGTAGATCACGCCAGCCCCGTCAGCTTTTCCGGCCGGCTGGCATTGGGGCCATGCGGGAAGTAGTGCTGCCCGATCGCCTCGGCGAGGCTGAGCAGATCCTGTTCCAGCGCGAACAGCGTCTTGACCTCGAGCTTCTCGGCCTCAGCCGTTGCAAGCATTGCCTGCATTGCCACCGCAAGCCGTTGCGGCTTCTCGATCAGGCCGTGCTCCTTCAGGCTCGGCAGCGCGGCAATGTGCTCGTTCAGCGTCGTCACCTGGAACGCCACCGAACGCGGATTGTAGCCGTCGAGCACGGCGAGGTCGCGCACCGGCGCCAGGATCGGCGCCAGCAGATAACGCGAGCGGTAGGTGATCTGGCAATCCACCAGCGTCAGCAGGATGTCGAGATCCTCGTCGCCGGCCTCGTCATAGGCGAACTGGCGGGTGAAGCGCGTGGTGTTGATGGCGCGCTCGGTGCGGCGTCCGATGTCGAGGAAGCGCCAGCCGGCGGCGCGGTTCATGTTCTCCTGCGCAAGGCCGGCAAAGCTTGCAAGCTCCTGCAAGGTCAGCTCGGCCGCGCTCAGCACGCTGTCGTCGCCCTCGACCTCATAAGCGAGGCGCTCGGCCATCTCGGTGATGACCTGCCAGGCATCCGGCGACAGCCGCTCGCGCAAGGAGGTCGCGGTGCGCTGCGCCGCGCGCAC
>NZ_JALBHA010000981.1:0-927 GCF_023006445.1 Bradyrhizobium sp. SHOUNA76 | reverse complement strand
CGGCGCCTTCGGCATAGCCGAGCCCGCACAGCACGATGGCGGCGACCATCAGGAGATCGCCGGCAAGCGAGGCCGATCCGTCGCCGGACAAGGCAAAGCCGGCCACCGTGGCACTGCCGAGGATCGCAAACAGCCAGAACAGCGGCTGCGGCCGCTCGCCGCCGCGCAGCACGGCGAAGATCGCTGTCGACAATGGCAAGAGGCCGATGAAGACGATCGAATGCGCGGAGGTGATGTGCTGGAGCGCGAGCGCCGTCAGCAGGGGGAAGCCGACCACGACGCCGATCGCGACGATGACGAGCGAGGCGAGATCTTTTCGCCGCGGCCGCGCCTGACGGAGCAGGCCGAGTACGGCGACACCGATCAGCGCCGCGATGACCGCGCGCGCCGACGTCAGGAACAGCGCCGAGAAGCCGCCGACCGCCACCCGCGTCGCCGGCAACGAGCCGCTGAAGATGATGACGCCGAGAAGCCCGTTGCCCCAGCCGCTGCCCGCAGATTGCATGTCCGTCCCATTCTCCGGAGTCGCGACACTCCGCCATCGGCGGTGGCGAGAACAGTGACAATCCAGTACAATCCGGCAGAACTGTATGGGTATGGAAGGTCATACACTTTGGGCAGCGAGACGCAAACCGGAGGTCGCGGCGGCACGCGGACCATCGACGTGATGAGCGCGATCCGCGCCAAGGTCGCCGGCCGCGCGCTCAGCGCCGAGGACCGCCTGCCGTCGATCCGCAGCCTCGCCACAGCCATGAGCGTCTCGCCCTCCACGGTGGTGGAAGCCTATGAGCGCCTGGCGGCCGAAGGCCTGATCCGCGCCCGTCGCGGCTCCGGCTTCTATGTCTCGCCGACGATCATGCCGCCGCTTGCGCTTGCCGAAGCCGAGCCGCGGCGCGACCGGGAAGTCGATCCGTTCTGGGTCTCCAG
>NZ_JALBHA010000980.1:0-935 GCF_023006445.1 Bradyrhizobium sp. SHOUNA76 | reverse complement strand
ACCGCGCCTGCGCCGTAGGCGGTGCCGATCGCCGGCAGCACCAGGAGCGAGATCGCAACGCCGGCCGGCCATGAGTTGACGAAGATCGCCATCGCGGTTGCGATCTCCTTACCCGCGAACCAATCGGTCGCCATCTTCGTGAGCTGCACCGTCAGCAGCACACCGCCGGCGCCGGAGGCGAGCCGGCCCGCCAGCTGCCAGCCCCAGACGTCGGTCGTGGCCATCACGAGGCTGCCCGCCGTCATCAGCAACAGTGCGGCGATCGTCGTCGGCCTGTCGCCAAGAGTTCGGCCGATCGCGCCGCCCGGCAGCGCCAGCACGACGCCTGGCGTGAAGTAGAGCCCGATCAGGATGCCGATGTCGGCCAGCCCAACGCCAAAAGTCTGTTGCAGCAGCGGCGCGACCGCGGCCACGCTCTGGAATTGGAATGCGATCGTGAGGCGCACGATGAACAGGATCGCAAGAATGCCCCAGCGATTGCGCAACGCTTCATCTCCCCCAAGCCCTGTGTCGAGCGTGCGGTGGAGAGAGGCCGGAGTCAACAGGCTGCCGTCTTCGCCGCGCGCCGATACAGCAGACACAGCAGCGCCAGCAGCACCGCGGCCGACAGCCCGAGCGACCAGTGAATGCCGATCGCCGCCCCTGATAGCCCGACCGTGATGCCGCTGAAAGCCCGCATCCCGAGCCCCGCCATATTGTAGAGACCGACGACGCGGCCGCGGATGTCGTGCGGCGCATTCAGCTGCACCAGCGCCTGCGCCATGGTGTTGAACGACAGCTCAAAGAACCCCGCGCAGAACAACAGCGCGATCGCAACCGGATAGATCGGCACCGCGGCGAAGCCGAGCAGCGCCACGCTCCAGAGCATCGCGAGCGTGATCGCGGTGCGCGGCGTGCCCTTGAGGCGTCCCCAGGATTCGAGCGCAATGCCGGCG
>NZ_JALBHA010000097.1:0-15871 GCF_023006445.1 Bradyrhizobium sp. SHOUNA76 | reverse complement strand
CGCGCGCCTCGGCAGGCGCCGGGGCTGCAACCGCGGTCACGCCGACGGCTGCGACGGTGGCCAGAACTGCCAATGTCTTCTTCATGCTGTCCTCCTTCGCGTCTTGCGGAGGTAACGATGAACGCCTGCGATGGTTGCGCGCAGGCTGCGGAACCCGCCGCCGCAAAAAATGTCGACGGAACTCGGAACGAAATCGCCGGGCGCGCATTGCCTCGTCAAGTGCGGGAGCCTCCGCCATCCGGGTTGAGGCAACAGCACGAAGCCCCGTCAGCATCTCCGCGATGCTGGCGGGGTTTTCAGTTTCACGGGGAGCAGGTGGCAGCACAAGACGATTGCTGCCAGCGGGGCGAACGATGGAGGAAGGTTTGCCCTTATCTGCTTTGCTGGCCCGCATCCGCAAGATGGTTCCCAGATCCGACGATCAGCATTACGACGAGATCGTCCGCAGCTTCGGGGTCGGCGCGTTGCGCTCGCCGCCGACGCCGATGAGTGACCGCGAGCTGGCGCGGGCCATCGCCGAGTTCCTGAAAGAGCAGCCGTCGAGCGAATCCGTTGCCGCCCTCGGGCGCCGGCTCGACCCCTCCTCTCCGGTCTAGTTTCTTCGCGAGGAGCAGGGAACCAGGATTGCGCGCGGACGTTGAGTCCTCTCTCACGCTGAGCGGAAGAGGCCGACATGCCCGCGTGGCTCGAAGTCTTGCTCAACCTGTCCGGCTATGCCGGCTTCGTGGCGCTTGCCTCGCGCGGCACCGCGGGCCCGCAGGCGCCGGACGATCGCGTCTACAGCGACGAGCGTTAATCGACGTGCGCCGCTCTAGTTGGCGTGCGCCGCATTAATTGGCGTGCGCCGCCTGGCCCGCCGTGCGCACCAGCCGGTCGGCCTTGACCGCAACGCGCGTGTCATCGACCTGCGGCCGCAGCGAGAAGCTGACCACCACGAAAGCGAGACAGAACAGCGTGCCGACGATGGCGACACGCCGGTAGGTGTGCCGGTCGCCTTGGTAAAAGGACGGCTCTGAAAAAGGTGTCATGATAAAATTGCTCTTGGCAAAGTCGTTTCTTGCTTGTCTTTGCCAGACACGTATCCCAAGCAGCGGCAAGCGCAATGCGATTGGGCTTTTAACCTAACCGAATAGGGTTATCGGCTTTCGCGCAAATGATCGTTAGGAGTTTACGGAACGTCCGATCACGGGCGAGCCGCTTTCCGGATCGCGCAAGGCCGAAGATGCGACGGCCCCGCGGCTCGCCGACCGGCTTTGTTCCAGCTTCGACACCATTTCGTTCTCGAAGAACGAATCGGAATCGAAGAAATCGGCGCGGAGCAGTTCTTAACAAAACGTGCGGATGACGCGCGCGGCGATCCGATCACGTCTTATCAGGAGACGACGCATCAGGAGACGTCGATCCCGGCGGCGGCACTTGCGGCACCGAGGGCTTGCCTTTTCGCAAACGCGGGTGCCGATCGTACCAGAACACTTTGGCGATCTCGGCGAGAAACCAGCACGCATCCATGTCGCTCTCCATCGCCCCACTCATGACGGAAGAGACGTGGACGGGACTGTGCGAAGCCTCACGCTGCCTCGTTCCGACAGGCGCGGCCGCATTGCCGCCGGCAGGCGCAACATGTTCTGCATCCGACTCCATTTCGTTCTCGAAGAACGAATCGGAGTCGGAAAAATCGGCGCGGAGCGATTCCTAACGATCGATGAAGGCGCGCGACGCAACGTCTTCAGCGGTCGTCGGCACGATCTTCGGCGACAGGAATTTCGAGACGACCGCGAACACGATGACGATCTCGCGGCAAGGTTCGCATCGAAAGCTCTTGGAGGAGATCGCAATCATCGGCTTGGCGCATCGCGGGCATGTCATGCAGGCCGAACGCTGATGGCACATGTTCGTTGCCAAGACATCAGCGGCGAATGTTTGCGGGCGATCCGGGAAACTGCCGAAGCAAGCTTCAGGTGGGTCGTGTCGTCACCCCCGCCCCTCGCCGCGTAAGCCGCCGATCAAGCCGCGCGTTTGGTTTTGCCCTGCTGCGAGAAGCATTCCAGGATCTGGATGCGGAGCTCTTCTGCGGCCGGCCCCTCGAGCTTCCTGAGCTCGTTCCAGAGCCTGATCACTTCACGCTGCTTTTCGACGGTCATGAGTCACCTCCAAGCGATCGACCTAAGGCGACTCACTAGAACAAAATGAGAACAAAAAGTCCAGCCCTCACTGGTGATTTCCCCTGGGCATGTCGCGTTGAACCTTTACGGCGCCGCGCGGACCCATGGGAGCTGGGGATTTCAGCGCCCAGTCATATGGCAGCGCCGCGGTGCACGAACATATTCCGTCATCGCGGCGCTGTTGCTTTTTGGATTTTCAACTTTAAGTTAAGCGCACGGCTGGCGGCCAGGCGCTGAAATCCCAACGCCGTCAGCCAGAAGAGCCCCGTGCGAAAGCGCGGGGTTTTTCTTTTGAGGCCGTCGCTGGCTGCCAGAGGTGCCGATGATCTGCGAGTTCTGTGAGAACGAGATCCCGATCGGACTTTCGGCCTTGCCGGCTTGCGGGAAACCGCAGAGCGCGCCCGGTCAGGCCGACCGGCGCTCTCTGTAATTTGTCCTGATCGTCGTGGTGATGTTCGGCATCGCCGTCGCCGAGCACCACCTCAGTCTTCAGCCGTTGATCGTTGCGCCGGTTCGTGAAAAAGCCCGCCGCAACGACATCGGCAGCGCCCTAGACGGAATCCTTGGCCACCTTCAGCGGCGAGGCCTTGACCGACTTGCTCGCGGGCTTGGCCGCAAACTGCATCGGCTCCTTGGTGAAGGGATTGACGCCCATGCGGGCTTCGGTCGCCGGCTTGTTCACGACCGACATCTTGACGAAGCCGGGAATGACGAACTCGCCGGACTCGTTGAGCTCCTTGTAGCCGACGGTGGCCATGTACTCGATTACCGACTTCACGTCGTTCTTCGAAAGCTGCGTGCCTTCGGCAATTGCATCAATCAATTGGGTCTTCGTCATCTTCGCCATGTCTGAATTCCTTTTGTGCGCGCGAGCAACTCTGCTGTGGACGCGGCTTGAAGCGCGGGGACGCGCTGCTGATTTCATGCCAGAGGTCATGAAGTGACGGGGCTTAGAACCCAATCGGGCCGAAAACGCAAGCAGGGGTTCTCCGGGGTTCCCTGCTTCCTGTGCAAGATGCCGCAGGGCATATCTCTGTCCTGTTTGAACCATTCGGCGGCTGGCGCGTCTTATCATTGAAGTCCCCAAGCTTCACCCCACCAGAAGGCCCCGCTTCCCCCAGGCGGGGTTTTCGCTTTTGGGGGCATGGCAGAACCCCCTGGCTGATATAAGGGTCTGAAATTGTCTCGTGGGGTGCTCATGAAGGTCGCCATCGTCGTCGCAGGCTTGATCGTTGTTGTCGTGGCAGCCCTCGTTGCGATCCAGCCGAGCTTCCTGAAACCTGCGTCCCTCGCCCTCGCACGAAAGTCGGACATCTTCGGCTTCTCGCCCGGGATGACGTTCGACGAGACCAGCAAGCTCGTCAGTCAACGCCACTATCTCTGCCGCCAGAGCCGCGGCTCGCACACCCTCGAATGCGACATCAACGGCGCCAAGGTCACGGTTGACAGCGACGAGGCCGACGCTAGGCACCCGATCCGGCGCGTCAATGCCACGCTGAACAATCCAGGGGCGCAGGACACTGCCGTCAAATCGATCTCCGACCAGTTCAACGCGCAAGCCATCAAGGACCGGGAGGGATGGACATGGACCGTCGGCCGTGGGCTCAAGCTGAGCTACGACGGCCTCGCCTTGAACCTCGTGGACGAGGCCGCGGGGCCCGGCTGCGCAACGAGGACGCAAAACGCTAGAGCATGGTCCGGACCCGGAGGGCCGCGTTAGCGCAAAGTGCGCAGCGGTTTTCCCAAAAGATCATGCTTAAACAACAACCTAAAGCGCGATGGCGATTCATCCTCATCGCATCGCGCTTTAGAGCGTTGAAGTCACCTCGGCGTGAAACTTGTGGCTCGGCTTGCCTTGTTGACACTTCAGTAACCCAACGCCGCCAAGCTCACTTCAGTATCGTTGCGTTGGAGTATCCTGACAGTGCTGGATTTTAACGAGCTGCGTGAACTCGCGGCGGATGTTCGCGTCTTTGTCGACGTCGCCGAGGACAAGGCCGAAGCGCTCAGAGCCGTCATCGCGGCCTATGATGTGGTGTTGGCGATCTTCCCCGCTGACGAGGGCATGGGCCTCCACGTCATCAAGGGCAGCCAGATCCTGGACACGATTGCAAAATCACGCAGCCATGCGATTTACAGCCACACGGCCATCGCGGTCCCCGACCTGCAACATGCCCAGGCGCTCAAGCTGCTGACAGCCCCGGCCGAACAACGGATTGCGGCCTAGCTGCAAGCAGCGAAGGTGTCGGCCTCGGCGGAGTCCTGAGGGTCCTATCAGCGCAGCCGGTTCAAGACCCGGAGCGGGATCCATGATCCCAGCACCATGAGAAGCGCAACGGCCGCGACCACGGCATACTTCAGGGGATGCTGCGACGAGGCGAGCGAGCCTTCTAGGTGAAGGTACGGGAGCAGGATGTCCATCGCCATTCCGACCAGGGCAATCGCAACCAGAGCGCCAAAAGCGCTGGCAAAAACATTGACGACCCATCCGATCGCCCCACGCCTGTTCGACCAGGCCTCGTAAATCGCGACCGCCAGCATCACGACAACAAAGACCAGCATGAAGGTCATCGAGCCGCCGACGCTCGACGTCGGGCCGAAGGCCTCCAGCAGCAGCATCGCCGCCACGGCAAGCAATGTGATCGTCTTCACGGCGCTCCCTCGTCAATGCTCCAGCAAAAAGACCGCGGAGCCGATCGCGATACACAGCCGAGGCCGACGACAGCCGTCGCGATTTCGACGGCGTTTTCCAGGCCGAGGAACCTGACCACGGCGCTCGATGCGGCGGGCAGGCGGACATCCACGATTGCGCTGAGCAGGGCTTGAAGCATAACGATTGGTCGCGCCGGCAGCGTCGGGGTTCGGCGCCGGTGGATTAAATTCATCGCCGTTGCCTCCGGGTTAGACGGTGACGAGGCCAGCTATGACTCTTTGGCCAACTCGGTTTCATCTCCATCGAAACGGGCAATCATGGCATCGAGCATGGCGCCAGGGTCGAGCCTTTCCAGATCGAGCAGATGGCCGGCCCGCTCGGCCAACATGGCAAAGAACGACAATTGAGACCGCCCGTTTCCTTCGCGGAATGCGTGGATGACGTTCAATTAATTCAGCGAGGAAGTGAGCAGCCTTCGCTGCGAACTCGGTCACAGGAAGATCCTTGAGGGAATGATCGGTTTTCAATTCTTCAAAAAGCTTCGCGGCCCGGGCGTCGATATTTTCAGGGAAGCAAAATGGACTGCCTTGTTTGGACATCCGGACCGTCCGCGGCGTCCCTGCCCATTCGTAGACGTCCTGGAAAAGGTGATGATGAACGGCGCAGTAGTGGCCGAAGTCCAGCTGGCCTTCGGGGAAACGGCTCGCTCGATCGAGCGCTTGAGATTTCGGCTTCGAAATCATCAAGCTCTTCCCGGTCCCGCAGATCGAGCTTGTTAACGAGGACGGTGGAGTTTTCTGTAAGGATCGTCAATCGCATCGTACATGCGATTGCGCTCAGCCTTTGCGGTAGCTGCGCAAGATCGTGCGGCGATACTCTTCCGGGGACAGGCCTTTGGCGGCGGCTTCGGCAGCTCGTTTAGTCATAGCCGGCTTCAGCCGAATGCCTTCAACAGCGCTGATCTTTGCAAAGCTGGCGCGACCAACCACAAAGCCGCCCTTGCCGGCCTTTCCAGTCTGTTGCTTCTGCCCAGCTGTTGTTTTTGCTTTGGCATTGTTCGAATTTATCACGCTCTTCTCGCTTTGCCCATGCCCTCCAAATTTCGTATCCGACGAGTCTCGCACTAGGGCGTGTACTCATAAATCCGGCCAGCCCGCGCGGGGGGGGGCGTGTCCGTTACTTCTTCAACACCGGACATGGCTAATTCGCCCTAGCTAGGCCGCTAAGGGCCAAGAGCGGAAACGAACCACGGGTCAGGATAAAATTGCCGATTTGGCGGGCCGGACGAAAAAGTCGTTGCCTATATCGCGCGAAATAGAGAACGGAATTGCCCACCGGACAGCCTAAAGTTGCGAAAGCGCGAAGGTGGGCAGGCGATGAGCGGTTTGCGAACGGGATTTTTGGACTCCATTGGCAATACGCCATTGATCAGGCTGCGAATGGCGTCGGAGGCCACAGGCTGCGAGATCTACGGCAAGGCCGAATTTCTTAATCCCGGTGGGTCGATCAAGGATCGTGCGGCCCTCGCCATGATCAATGATGCTGAGCAGAGCGGCAAGCTCGCGCCGGGCGGCGTCATTGTCGAAGGCACGGCCGGAAATGTCGGCATCGGTATTGCGCTCGTGGCGAATGCACGCGGTTATCGAAGCGTGATCGTGATGCCCGACACGCAAAGTCAGGAGAAGAAGGATATGTTGCGGTTGTGTGGCGCAGACCTGCGACTGGTGCCCGCCGTTCCCTATTCAAATCCCGGTCATTACGCTCGCTATTCCGGTCAGTTGGCCGAAGAACTCGGTGCCTTCTGGGCTAACCAGTTCGACAACGTTGCCAATCGCGAGGGCCACTACCGCACGACTGGGCCTGAGATTTGGGAACAAACGGGCGGAAAAATCGACGGCTTTACTTGTGCCGTCGGCAGTGGCGGCACTTTGGGTGGGGTTGCGCGAGCCCTCAAGGAGCGAAATCCAGCCGTCAGGATTGCGCTCAGCGACCCTATGGGGGCCGCGCTCTATAACTGGTTCACTAAGGGCGATCTGACAACCGAAGGAGACTCGATCACTGAAGGCATAGGGCAAGTACGAGTGACAAGGAACCTGGAAGGCACTCCAATTGACGCGGCGTATCAGATCACGGACGAGGAAGCGTTGCCCGTTCTATTCGACCTGATCGAGCATGAAGGACTTGTGCTCGGTGGGTCGAGCGCCATCAACATCGTGGGGGCCATGCGACTTGCGCGCGACCTCGGGCCGGGCAAGACCATCGTGACCATCCTCGCGGATGGCGGACAGCGCTATCAATCCAAGCTGTTCAACCCGGAATTCCTGCGCAAGAAAAATCTGCCAACCCCACGTTGGATGGGATAGCCACCCGCTATCGGGCCGCACATCCCCGCGCTCTCGCAACACCCGCAATGGGTCATTCGCGTCTGTTTAGTCCTCCCGCGATGACTTCCGGTCAGCCCCGATGAGCGGACATCTTCAGTGCCCATCGCAAGGTCTCAAACGGGCCAACACAAGACATTCCCTGCTGGCTTGATATTCAACAAGTCGCCAACTGAGAGGTGCACATGGCGCCGGCCTCGCCTATGCAGTGAAGAGGGGCTGGCTCCGGATGCCCGAGAGCGGTACTTACGTGAAGCTGATGCCGCCGGCGAGGACTGGCGCGTTAGCGCGAAGGGCTCTCCGGCACCCTCGCTTCTCGCTTTTCCATCTGCTCCTTGGCGTAGAGGAGGATCATTCGCCGGGTGTCCGGGTCAGTTATTTTCTGGAATGCCTTGAGCAGTCGCAGCATTTCTAGATATTCGATTGTGTTGGACATTGCAAAAGCCTCGATGGAAAAAGCAGCAGTCTAAAATCGGGAAAACCATGCAACACCTCGGATGCTATGGGAACACGGAAATCAGCTGCACAGCCCGCTTTCCGTCCTAATTAGAACTCGCGCGATGTGAAGTACGCCGTTTCACATCTGTTATCGACGGAACCGACAGGTCGGGAGAACTTGGCAACGCCGGGGCTGCCGAAATTAATCTCATTTCGGAATTATTGAGCCCGGCAGCGTGAGGGGCCGCTGTCCCAAGCAGCGGTCAGCTTTGCTCTTGGAATTTACGTGCGCGTCGCGGAACTGGGCAAGTTTCTCTGCTCGCATCTGCTCCCAACAGCAGATGTCCCCAGCAAAGGCCCAAGTCGTCCCCAACACCGGCTTGGGCCTTTCCCCTTTGGGGCTCGGGTAAAGTCGTCCATTCAAAGACGAGGCCGCCGACCGATGCGGCCTTAATTCATCTTGCGGCGGAGCTGGTCTTTAGTGCTTCCTGATGGGCTCAAACCGGGCGAGCTTGGTTGCGCCTTCCCACAGCTCTACGGCGTGCCCGTCGACAAGCTGTTCGGCTTTTTCCCGCGCGGTCGCATCGTCCTGCACGTCAAGATCAATTCGCATTTTGATGTGCCCATCGGCACCTATTATGTAAGCGCGATATTCGCCCATGATGCGGCTCCAAAAACTCCACTCCGTTCCGAAACTGGAACGATTTTAGAGCCGATCTAAGTCAGCGTCACTAACCAAGTTGGGACATTGCTTAGCATTAGTATCCTGCCCACCGCAGCGAAAGCCGTGCCTGCCGGCCCCGACTGGCTCCACGAAATCAAATATGACGGCTATCGCCTGCGCGTCGAGCGCAACGGCAAAGAGGTGCGGCTGATCGCGAGGAACGGTCACAACTGGACCGACCGTTACCCGTGGATCGTCGCATCGGCGCTCAAGAACCGCGAGCAGCAATTCGTCGTCGAGGGCGAGGCCGTGGTGCTCGGTGTCGACGGCATCTCCGACTTCAACGCCCTGCACTCGCGCAAGCACGACGAGGAGGTGCCGTTCTACGCCTTCGACATCCTCGCCCTCGGCGGCGAACGCGCGAGTGGGTCAAGGTGAAGAATCGCACCCACCCGGCCATGAGCCGCGAGTTCTGATATGGCTCCCGACAGGATTTCCTCGCTCCACAATAGGAACGTCTCCGTTCCGGATGCTTACCCCGGAATGGACAACGGAGCTAGCTGGAGGGGCGACCATGAAGCGCCACGCCCTGAGCAAGTCTTTCGGTAACGGCGCCGGCCACGTTCTGCGCCAGCACAACAGCGCAGTGCTGCAGTTCAGCTGGCACGGCAAGCCCGACGGATCGGCTCGCTATGTCGAGCCGGTCAACCGCTACGCCCGCAATGGCGTGGAATATCACAGCCTTGCTGCCCTACTTCGCGCCGTCGAGGTCGAGCACGCTCAGAAGAAACCCTGATATTCGGTCTGCTCAGCTCAAAAATGTACGGGGGCTGGCCTGTTTCCGACCTCAGCGGAAGACCTAACGCCGCCTCAATCGGCTTGAGTTAGATCAAACGTCTCAGTCTTCCGGATCCGTCCATCCTGTCATGCCGCCTCTGACAGCCAAACCGAGGATAAAGGAAACCAACCCGTCGCGCTTGGACGATATCTGAAAAGTTGTGCAATAGTATATCGACAATCTAAGCGGAGCTCCAGCGCAAGTCTCAAACGAGCGCTTGACCACGCGCACGATGAATGAATTTTGCGGAAACTCAACTCAAGGTAAGCAGGCCCGTATAAGAGCGGGAAATGCCACCGGTGACAGTCTAAGGCTGCCTCTCGGGCCGCTTTCTGCTCTGAGCGATCGTTATTAGGCATACACGACGCCCGCCGCAGGAGCTGGTAATTGCGCTGCTAGTAAGTGAGGTCGAAAGCAAGGCTGTGATCTTCGGAGGTGTTACGGAGGCGAACCTGCCGCAGGATCTTAAAAACTCGCGCCGATCGTCGTCTTCTGGAGAGGACATTGCGGCCCCTATGATTTTTTTGAAATATCTATTAGTCGATTAGAGAGTTGAGCAGTTCAATCACGAAATATAACCAAATCCCGGTATCGGACACCCGCCGGCGCCGGCATCGAAATCTTCCCGAGGTCCGGTGCGGGTCAAAAGCGCCACTTTGGCCGCGTGCCGTTCGCTTCCGGTCTACCTCTGTGAACGGACATCGTCAGACCGCCCCGGCATGTCACAACGGGCCAGCAGCGGAAGTCAACGTGGGCTGAAATGAAAGAGGCCGCCAACTGAGGCGGCCTTACTGCATCTTGCGGCGGAGCTTTTTGATGATCTCGCGGAGGTCATTCGCGTACTCCTCGATGGTGCGCCGCGCCTCCTCTAAACGGGAGGGCTTGGGCTCTCTATCCTCTGGCCGTTTGTCAGGATCGGGCATGGCCCGATAGTTTGCTGGGGCAAATAGGGGGAGATTGATCTAGCTCAAGCCAACTGAGGCGCCTTTACCGCATTAGTGCTTCGTAATGGGCTCAAGCCTAGCGAGTCTGGTTGCACCTTCCCAAAGCTCTACGGCGTGCCCGTCTACTAGCTGCTTGGCTCGCTCCCCTGCAACGGCTTCGTCATCAGCCTCAATGTCAACTCGAACCACTATGTGCCCGTCTTCGCCGATTAGATAAGCACGAAAGCCTCGCATGACCTAGCTCCAAAACCCGCCGCGTTCCAAAGCAGGAACGATTTTAGAGCCGATATAAAATCACGTCATCAGGAAAATATTGAAGTCTTACTTCGGCGGCTGCAATCCGGGCGAAGTGAGCCAATCGCTCAAATGCGCGCCCGTCTCTGCGATCCTGGCTCGCTTAAGCAAGCCCTCTCGTTCTCGACCTGCTGGCAACTGGCTGGCCCGCTCTTTGAGTTTGTTGGCCTGTTCGGCCATTCGCTCTTCAAGGGATCGGGTTTGTTTTGCTCTATTACGGTGTTGCGTCATGGCTCCTCTCCCAGCGATTGAGGCGACTCCAAAACGGCACGCGCAAGATTCAGTTCCGCAAATGAAACTAGGCCATTAGTGAAACCAAACTAGGCCACTGTGGTCGGAAACAGGCCAGTACCCATCCGTGGATGGGAACAAACTGCGTCCCCAGCACGGAATGAGAACGGTCAAAGTCCGCTCGGGGTCACAAGCCGCCGATCACGCTCAAGGTGGCAGACTCCCGCTTTGCGTTGGAAGCCGGCGTTTATGAGTACACGCCCTAGTATCGCCAATCCTGCAAGCGACGGGCTCCCGACGAATTGATCGTCACAAGAGGCGCCGCAGCCTGGGGCAACGCCTCTCCGCCAGTCATGGCGCTTCAGCGGTCCCGGGGCACTTGCCGTTTGGGCTTCTCCGCGCCACGACTCTCTACGGAATGTCCCCGGCTTTCCGGCTGTCACCGATCGAGACCGGCTTGTTCAGGAAATACTCGCGGTTGCCGGTCGCGGCTTCCGCGTACTGGTCGATGGCCACGATGATGGCTTGGACGTGGGCATAGCACCACCCTTCCCGCGTCGCCTTGCGGCGAACGTCCTCAAGCGCGGCGAGGAAGGGCGATAGGTCTCTTTCGTCGTCGAACCATCGCCTGCTCACCACGTCCTCCCACCGAGCACCCTGCCCTTGGCCGCGCGCGGCTGCGCCACCTTCAGCGCGTCGCGCTGCGCGCAAAGACCTTCGACCTTCGCCTCCATCCGCGACAGCAGCGCTTCGGCCGAGGCCGTCCCGAGACCCGCCCGCTGCAGCTGGAGGATCTCCTTTCTCTGTCTGCCCATCTGGGTGCGCATTCGTTCGATTTCCCGCCTGACAGTGTCCAGGTCCGGCATGTTCCGCCTCACGATTTGAATATGGCTCATGAGAACAAAAACGGAACGAAGAGTCGAGTCCGACGTTGGACGGAAAAGGAAAAGGAGACAGGCCATGGCCGACAACACCCAGAAGGATCCGAAGGACTGGGTTTCCGGAGACGATCCGATGACGGGAGCCCAGGAATCCTACCTCAAGACCCTCGCCGAGCAGGCGCACGAGAGCCCGCCGGAGGACGAGCTGACGAAGGCCGAGGCCTCCGAGCTGATCGACAGGATGCGGCAAAAGGCCGGGCTGGAGGAGTGAGCCGTAGAATTGCGGAAACCTGGTACCGTGTGTATGCAAACGAAATTGGGAATCGAAAATGCCTTATTTCGTTTGCGCCCGCGATGGAGCGGGGCAGATCATCTTGAAGAGAGACACCAGGGAAGCGGCCGAGAAGAAGGCCGCCGAGCTCCGCGACATGGGTTATTTCGAAGTCGAGATCATCGCAAAGGGTGTCGAGAAGGCGGCGTAAGGAACGGCGCGCAGTCGGCCGAATTGGCCATGCATGACCAGGGAATCTCTCCTGCATCAAGCCGACCGTGCCGAAGCGCTCGCCGCCCAGACGGCGGACGGCGAAATCAGAGAAGCGCTGTTGAAAGCTGCGCAGGAATATCGGGCGCAGCTCGAGAACGGCGACGAGGACGCCGATCCAGAGTGAGGCCAGGCCTCTTGCATCAGAGCGCCGTTCGGACTCGGCGCAGCGCCCTTAGGAACAAGTCCAGCCAATCGGAATTTCACTGATTAAGCAGTGCCGGCATTCTCCCCCCTGCATGCCGGCACTGACAGCCCCGTGGCGCTGAATGACGTGATGCGGGTGACCGGGAATGACAACACGAGCAAGACGGGCCATGGCTTCATCATGACCAAGAAGCCGTGCGACATCAGTTTAGTGCGTCACCGTAATTCCGAGGAACGCCGCGCGGCTTGTTTGGCAGCATCGGCTTGATGGCAGCCCATTCGTGATCGGCGAGTTCGTAGCGCATGATTCGAATTTCCAAGTTTGGGAGTTTGAACCATGGACGTCCGGCCAAACACAACGCTTTTGGCTGACCAAGCTCGGGCGCTTTCGGGGAAGAAGCGGACGTCAACCAGCCAACATTCCCCGCTGAATCCGTCGGAAATGACCCTTCTCGGACACTGTTGCCCCCAATAGACATCCCCAAGGCCCGGTCATAAGCTTCTGCCGATAGTTCGGTGCGGATGAGTTGCAGCCGTCCCGCGACGTTGTCTCTAGCCAACGGAAGGTACGACCATGGCTGAGCTCATCAAGGTTGGCGCAATGCAATTACGGTTTTTGCGCACCAAGCATGACACCAGCGGGGCACTTGATATGTTTGAGGTGATGATCCCGCCAAACTCTCGTATGCCGGTCCCGCACCATCACCGTGACTGGGAAGAAACGATCTACGGTCTTGAGGGGGTCGTCACGTGGACGGTCGCTGGCAAACGGATCGAGATCAAGCCAGGAGACGATCTCTTCATCCCGCGAGGTGTTGTCCACGGATTCGTCAACGAGACACAGGCGATCGCGAAAATGCTTTGCGTTCTCACGCCGGGGGTTCTCGGGCCCGAGTTCTTCCGCGAAATGGCGGCAGCCATCGGCGGCCCTGCTCCTCCTGATCCTGCTCGGATGGGCGAGATCATGAAACGTCACGGCTTGATACCTGCGCCATCTTAAGGAGGCAGGCTGCATTCGCGCTCTGCTTGCGGGCCGCGTTATTTCTGAATGTCGGCTGTTGGCCCTTCTGCGAAGTTACGCTGGGTCTCACGCAGGTCCGCTTGTCGCGGCAGAGCGGACTAGATTTGCTCAACCTGAGTTCTTCGCATTTTGACCCGTTGGAGACATCTGCCGAGCGCGCTATAGGATATCTTCATGACGAGGCGTCCGACGGACATAATCACGGCCATGCTAGCACCGCTCATGTTTTTTGAGGCGCGGTGCGACGATAAGCAAACACTTCGAAGGCTGATCGTGCTGGCGAATGACAGGTCTCAGCGCATGAGCGCCCGTGGCTTGTTCGAGGCAATCCGAAGCAAAACTCTTGCAGCAGAGCGCCGCAAGGACCAACTGGCGCTGGCCCAATATGCGTTCGAGGAGATTTGTGCCAAGACGCTGTACAATGTGACCAACGGGCCTGCGCCGTACGATGCCGACTCTCCGTTTTGGGTCCTGCCTCTCGCGCTGGAACTGGGGCGAGCGTTGGGCGTCACTGATCCTAGCGAGATAAGCCCACTGTTGAAAGTGAAGTGAGTCCGCTTTTGGCCCTTCGCGTCATTTGCTGCGGTCGCACAAAAGTGGTCGGTGTTGGCGCGAAGCGGACATCGCCGACGATTTATGAGTACGCGTCCTAGTTCGCATCGCCGCCCGCCAACGCCGATCGGTATTGGGCCTCCTCACCCACGCATGCTCCGCCCTCTGCCCCTGCTCCCCAATTCCTGCTATCTCTCCCTCCGCCGGCCCCGCCGACCCAAAACCCCGTCCACTCAGGGAGCAAGAAACATGCGATACCTCCACACCATGCTGCGCGTACGCAATCTCGATGTCGCGCTGAAGTTCTACCAGGATGCGCTGGGTTTGAAGGAGGTGCGGCGGATCGAGAACGACAAGGGGCGGTTCACCCTGGTGTTCCTGTGCTCGTCGGAAGATCTCGAGGCGCTCAAGAAGCAGCCGCAAACGCGCGGTGCGCCGCTGGTCGAACTCACCTGGAATTGGGACGAGGAGAAATACGGCGAGGATCGCTTCTTCGGCCATCTCGCTTATGAGGTCGACGACATCTACGCCACTTGCGAGAAGCTGCAGAAGGCCGGCGTCACCATCAACCGTCCGCCGCGCGACGGCAACATGGCCTTCGTCCGCTCGCCGGACCTGCACTCGATCGAGCTGCTGCAGAAGGGCGATCCGAAGCCGCCGCAGGAGCCCTGGGCCTCGATGCCGAATACCGGCCATTGGTAGGGCTGCGCTGCAGGAACAAGCCCTCCCTGCCCGCGTTCACTCCTCGACAATGCAATTGGAGGAGGACGCGATGGGACGAGGACTGTTGCTGTGGATGCTTGGCGTGCCGATCCCGGTGATCATTCTGTTGTGGCTGTTCTTCGGCCGCTGAGCGACGGGATCAGTTTGCCGAGTTGTTTGCAATGAAAGCTCCGCCGCGTGCGGAGCTTTTTGCATGAGAGGCGCGCCGCATCGCGCATCGCGCGTTTCTGGAAATTCCGCTATCACCCGCGCAAACACAGCGCCGCGGGAGACGCCTCATGCCTGACACCAAGCTGACGATCTGGGGCCGCGCCAATTCGGTCAACGTGCAGAAGGTGCTGTGGTGCCTGACCGAGCTCGCTTTGCCCTATGAGCGCATCGACGCCGGCATGAGTTACGGCCGGACGCGCGAGGCCGACTATCTCGCGATGAACCCGAATGCGCGGATCCCGACGCTGGTCGAGGGCGACTTCGTGCTGTGGGAATCCAATTCGATCCTGCGCTATCTCTGCCGCGCCCATGGCCGCGGCACGCCGATCTATCCGGAGGCGCCGAAGAACCGCAGCTCGGTCGATCGCTGGCTCGACTGGACGCTGTCAACGGTGCAGCCGGTCGACCGTCCGGTGTTCTGGGGCATCGTGCGCACGGCGCCCGCCGAGCGCGACATGATCCAGGTGCAACGCGATGCCGATGCCGCCGCCGAGGTCTGGGCCATCGCCGACCGCCTGCTGTCCTCGCGCCGCTTCGTCGAGGGCGATGCGTTCACGCTCGCCGACATCGCGCTCGGCTGCTATGCGCGGCGCTGGCTCGGTGTCGAGGGCATCTCCCGGCCGGCGCAGCCGCATCTGACGCGCTGGCTCGCCGAGCTCGGCAAACGGCCAGGATTTGCGCAGTTCGTCGCGCCGCCGATGTCGTGAGCAAACCGCGCGATCGATGGCCATCTTTCGATGATGACATCATGCCCCTGTTTTGCCCGACGCGCCAGAGTCTATTTCGCTAAAACCTAAGCACGAAAAATGCTGAGGCTTTGCCGTGGCTTGGCTACTGTGCATGGGGTTGTTTTCGCGTTTTTTGTTTTGGGCTCAGCGCCAGCCGCGCTCGACCAGCAGCACGCAGACGATCAGCACCAGCGTCACCGCCGCGGTCGCCAGCCGCGCCGTCCAGCTCAGGCCGCGGCCGACCCACCACAGCAGCGCGCAGTACATCAAGACGGGAACGATGAGGTCGAGGCGCAGCAGATCCGCCGGCATGGCCTTTAGCGCCTCACGGCGGTGTCGATGCTGATCGAGCCGCCGATCTTCACGCAGGTCCCGGTGCCCTCGACCATGACGAAGCGCGGGCCGTAAGTGGCGCAGGAGCCGGCGCGTGCCTTGGCGGCCGCGCCCTTCAGCGGAACGGTCG
>NZ_JALBHA010000979.1:0-936 GCF_023006445.1 Bradyrhizobium sp. SHOUNA76 | reverse complement strand
CGCAGCTCGCGGCCGCAAGCGTTGCCTGCGCCTGCGGCATCAGGCCCGGCTCGGGGGCGAGCGCCTTCATCACGATCAGGCCGGTGGCAGAGGGGGAATCGATGATCAGGCGGTCGGCCGCGGTGACCTCCTCGTCCTCGGGCAGCTCGTTGTGCTGCGCTTCCGTCATCAGGTCGAGCTCGATCACCTTGCGGCCCGCGGAGCGGTCGTTGATGGCGTAATAGGCGATCTCGTTGCGGGTGTAGAACGACACCGAGGTGTAGGCCTGGCTCACCGGCACCGTGAGCTTGATCGGCCCGCTTGTGAGGTCGTAGCGGCAGATCGCCAGCGCAAAGGCCGGGTCCATGAACGGCATCGGTGACGTCTGCGGATCGGCGAGGGGAAGCTGGCTGACGCCATTGAGCTTCGTCATCGGCGTCAGCCGCGAATAGGCATCCTGCGTCGCGATCCGCGGCAGCGCCAGCACGCTGACGAGATGGACCACGAGGCCCAGAACGATGCCGGCGACGATGGTGAACAGCAGCCGGATCATGAGCAGCCCGCCGTCGTGATGGTGGGCATCGGCGCATCGCGCTGGGTGCGCGTCGCAACGCCAACCGGGGTGTCGTAGAGCCGCAGCATAAGTGCGTAGCGCTCGATGCCGCCGGTCGGCAGCCAGTTGCCGGCGCGCGAGCGCGAGGCGATGCGGATCTCGAACGAGCCGTCGGACTGCCGCACGATCTCCTGGCTGGTGAAGCCGTAGCGCTGGAGCGAATTGGCGACGAGGTGGCCCTTGCGGTCGTAGAGCGTCAGCGTCCAGAACCGCGCCGGCGGCGTCACGCCGGAGACGACGACGTCGCAGCGGCCGTCGAGCGCCTTCTTCTTGTCGTCAGTGGTGGCGGTGAAGGCGACGCCGTCGCCGGTGCCGATCGGCAGCTCGCCGTTGCGCACGATGGT
>NZ_JALBHA010000978.1:0-937 GCF_023006445.1 Bradyrhizobium sp. SHOUNA76 | reverse complement strand
CGTGCCGCGGGCCCGGCGCGCGATCTCGTTGGCGCCGTCTGCACTCATGCCGACGTTAAGCACGCGCGCGCCGCGGCTGACGATGCTTTCGAGTTCCTCGATCGTGTAGAAATTCAGCCGGACCGGAATGCCGAAGCGATCGCGCAAGGGATTGGTGAGCAGGCCTGCGCGCGTGGTGGCACCGACGAGCGTGAATTTCGACAGCTCGATCTTCACCGAACGCGCCGCCGGGCCCTCGCCGATGATGAGGTCGAGCTGAAAGTCCTCCATCGCGGGATAGAGCACTTCCTCCACGGCCGGGCTCAAGCGATGGATCTCGTCGATGAAGAGCACGTCGCGCTCTTCGAGATTGGTCAGCAGCGCCGCAAGATCGCCAGCCTTGGCGATGACAGGCCCCGATGTGGCGCGAAAGCCGACGCCGAGCTCCTTGGCCACGATCTGCGCCAGCGTGGTCTTGCCGAGACCGGGCGGACCGACGAACAGCACGTGATCCAGCGCCTCGCCGCGCTTGCGCGCGGCTTCGATGAAGATCGACAGGTTCTTGCGCGCCTGCTGCTGCCCGACGAAGTCGGACAGCGATTGCGGGCGCAGCGCAGTGTCGCCGACATCGTCGCTGCGGCGCTCGGGCGTGACCATGCGGTTGGCCTTGGGATCGCTCACCTAGCGAGCTCCTCGCAGGGTAGGCAAAGGCGCGCTTCGCGCCGTGCCCACCATGTCTCCGGTCGGTTGAAAGATGGTGGGCACGCTGCGCTTTGCCCACCCTACGAGCTCGGCCATCGACGCGGTCACTTCGCGAGTTCCTTCAGACCGAGGCGGATGAGCTGCGCCGTTTCAGCGCCTTCACCGGCGCTGCGCGATGCCGATGCAATGGCTGCGGCGGCCTGCGGCTGGCCGTAGCCGAGATTGACCAGTGCGGAGATCGCGTCGGCAACGGGCC
>NZ_JALBHA010000977.1:0-937 GCF_023006445.1 Bradyrhizobium sp. SHOUNA76 | reverse complement strand
GGGCTCGCTGATAGGCCGGCGGGCTCGCGATCGCCTCCATCGACAGCATGTCCGGGCCGGGATCATAGACGAAGGGAATGCCGAGCCGCGGGCAGTAGGGCCGTTCGATGAATGACAGCCGCGCCCAGCACGAGGCGCAAACGCCCTCGCCATCGACCGGCTCGCGGCAGGACACGCACTGCGTCGGCAGCGCAATGTCGAGCGCGAGCCGTGCGGCGCGCGACAGGATGTGACGGCCCGCCGTCCAGGCGGCACGCAGCGGTGTGGCGATGGAACGGTTGGGGGCGGCGTCGGCTTCCATGGGAGGAGGCTAGCGTTGCAACCTGGATTGCTCAAGTCATGGTCTCGTGCCCCGGACGCAGTGCGCCGCGTATCGGTGCGCTGCAGAGCCGGGGCCATCTTTCCGAATCATGCGGTGTGACTTCTGGGTCGGCTCTGCGGAGCGTCACTGCGTGGCGCACGGCGTTCGGGACACGAGAGTGATTGCAATAGTCAGCATGATCGGCGTAACCAGCGGCATGGCTCAACACCCCCCAACTCCGCCCGCTTTGTTCGATCGCGCTTTGCTGCACGCGCGGCAGCGGCGCGCGCAGATGCAAGGTGCCGTGAGCTTCCTGCTCGATCGTGTTGCGGAAGACATGGCGGAACGGCTCGCCGCGGTGATGCGCGAGTTTCACACCCCGGTCGATCTTTGGACGCCAGGCGAAGGGCTCGCGACCCTGCGTCCGCGGCTTCCATCCATCGAACACATCGCGCTCGATGCTGCTGGCGCGGAAAAGCTGCCCTTTGCACCGGAAAGTCTCGACCTCGCCGTCTCCGCGCTGGCGCTGCAATTCGTCAACGACCTGCCGGGCGTGCTCGCACAGGTCCGGCGCGCGCTGAAGCCGGACGGGCTGCTGCTGGCCGCGATGATCGGCGGCGACAGCCTGACCGAGCT
>NZ_JALBHA010000976.1:0-941 GCF_023006445.1 Bradyrhizobium sp. SHOUNA76 | reverse complement strand
CCATGCCGTCGCGCTTCCGGGACTGGCGAGCCTGCACAGCCACGCCTTCCAGCGCGGCATGGCCGGGCTTGCGGAGCTGCGCGGCGACTCCACGGATACGTTCTGGACCTGGCGCGAGACGATGTATCGCTTCGCCCTCGCCATGACGCCGGACGACGTCGCTTCTGTCGCCACGCTGCTTTATGTCGAGATGCTGGAGCAGGGTTTTACCCGCGTCGGCGAATTCCACTATCTTCACCACGACCACGACGGCTCGCACTATGCCGATCCCGCCGAGATGGCCGCGCGCATCGCGCACGCCGCCAAGGCCTCCGGCATTGCCCTGACGCTGCTGCCGAGTTTTTATGCGCACGGCTCGTTCGGCGCCGCGGCGCCGCATGCCGGCCAGCGCCGCTTCATCTGCTCGGTCGATCAGTTCGCGGCGCTGATGGACGCCTCGCGCAAGGTCATCGCGGAATTGCCAGGCGCCAATATCGGCATCGCGCCGCACAGCCTGCGCGCGGTCGCGCCGGACGAGCTTGCGGCGATCATTCCACTGGCCGACGGCGGGCCGGTGCATATCCATGCCGCCGAGCAGGTCCGGGAAGTCGAGGATTGCCTGGCCTGGTCAGGCCGGCGCCCGGTGCAATGGCTGCTGGATCACGCGCCGATCGGTCGGCGCTGGTGTCTCATTCACGCGACGCATATGACGAATGAGGAAGTCGCCGCCTTCGCCGGGACCGGCGCAGTTGCCGGCCTCTGCCCCATCACCGAGGCGAGCCTTGGCGACGGCATCTTTCCCGCGCGCGAATTCCTCGATGCCGGCGGCGCGTTCGGTATCGGCACAGATTCCAACGTGCTGGTCGGCGTCGCCGACGAATTGCGCCAGCTCGAATACGGCCAACGGCTGAGGCACCGCGCTCGCAACGTGCTCTCCAGCGGCGCGGGCCGTTCGACGGGGC
>NZ_JALBHA010000975.1:0-958 GCF_023006445.1 Bradyrhizobium sp. SHOUNA76 | reverse complement strand
AGTGACGCGCCGCAGAGCCGGGGCCCGTGGTCATGATAGATGCGCGGCGCGATGGGTCCCGGCTCTGCGCAGCAGCGTTCCACGCTGCAGCGCGTCCGGGACACGGGCGTGCGCCTTTGAACCCTCCGCCCTTCCCCAGCGACGAATGCCAAGCGCCCGTGGCCTGTTCGGCCGGGGACTTGGGGACATTTCACATGGAAAGCATTCGGCCCGACACCACGGACCCGATACCGCTCAGGCCAGCGCCGAATCAAATCGGCACAATCATGCTGCGCTTTGTCGGGCTGTTGGCGGTTGCGATCGCCATCCTGGCGTTCGTCTATAGCCGCTGAGGCGCGGCCGGATGCCGGCCGCGAAAAATTAACGAACTCTTACCGGCTTGCGTCGACCGCCGAGGCTTCCAGGGTATAGGCGCCATCGGCATAGCCCTTCACCACCATGCCGGCGACCAGCATCACTGCCAGTGTCGCGGTCGCGAAGATAAATCCGACAAATTTGAGTGCGCCGCGATCTGCCATGGTCCTCGTCCCCTGTCTCTGCCAATTCGTTTCAAATAGACAGCGACAGGTTCATAATTAGTTAGCAACTCGATGGTTCCGACAAACTGCTTCGCGGTAACCATGTTGCGCAGGCTTATGGCAGCCGCCCCAAAACGCGTCCATAGCGCGCGGGCAACACTCGCGCACTGATTTGGACCGTTCATCCTGGAACAGATCTAACCGGCCTTCGCTCGCGTCGCAACGAAGGCGCTGGCGGTGATGGAATAGACGTCTTCGCCTCGCTGATTGGTGCCGGTGGTGCGGACGGTCACGATGCCCCAGCCGGGGCGCGAGGCGGAGATACGCTTGTCGACGATGCCGCTGACGTAGCTGATCGTGTCGCCGGCGAGCACCGGCCTGATCCAGCGCAGGTCACGAAAGCCCGGCGATGGGCCGCCCGCCGCGACCTCCTCGCCGCG
>NZ_JALBHA010000974.1:0-960 GCF_023006445.1 Bradyrhizobium sp. SHOUNA76 | reverse complement strand
GACGCTGTCTGACGCGGCCACCGAGCGCGTCGCGCGGTTGCCGCTGTCGGCGCTGTTCAACGAAGGCGGCAAGCCGTCCTTCTACGTCGTCGACGACAACGGCGCGCTCACGCTGAAGCCGGTTGTAGTGAAGTCCTACGAGAGCAGCGACGTCGTCATCACCAGCGGCGTGGAAGAGGGCGCCAAGATCGTCGCCCTCGGCGTGCAGAAGCTCGATCCGGGCCAGCGGGTGCGGATCGTGTCGTCACTGTCGTTTTAATCCCAGTCATTCCGGGTCTGGTCCTTCGGACCATCCCGGAACGACGTGGGAAGTGAGTTACGTCCTTGCGAGGCGAGTTTCGGCCCGAGCGCAAATGCGAAGGCTGAAGCGGCGAAGCGATCCAGAATCTGCCCAGCCCCCTGGATTGCTTCGCTGCCTCGCGATGATGGGTTGAATAGAGTGGCTGTCGTGTTTTTGGCAACTGGATCGTCTTTTCGGAGAGAGCGATGAAGCGTTTCAACCTTTCGGCCTGGGCCGTCAGCCATCCGACGCTGGTTCTCTTCCTGATGATCGTGCTCGGCGTCGCCGGCTTCTTCTCCTATGAGAAGCTCGGCCGGGCCGAGGATCCGTTCTTCACGGTGAAGGTGGTCAACGTCTCCGTGATCTGGCCCGGCGCCACTGCGCAGGAAATGCAGACGCAGGTCGCCGACGCCATCGAAAAGAAGATTCAGGAGCTGCCCTATTTCGAGAAGGTGCAGACCTATTCCAAGCCCGCCTTCACCGCGCTGCAGGTGACGTTCCGCGACAACACGCCGCCGAAGGACGTGCCTTATCTCTTCTATCTGCTGCGTAAGAAGCTGGTCGACGTTCAGGGCCAGCTGCCCTCGGGCATTCTGGGACCCGTCGTCAACGACGAGTTCTCCGACGTCGACTCCATCCTCTACATGATGACCGGCGACGGCGCCGACTATGCCCAGCTC
>NZ_JALBHA010000973.1:0-961 GCF_023006445.1 Bradyrhizobium sp. SHOUNA76 | reverse complement strand
CGCGTGCGCGACCGCCTCGGCGTCGACCTCCCGCTCCGCGCCCTGTTCGAGGCGCCGGTCCTCGCCGATCTCGCGCAGCGGATCCTGCCCGACGATTGGGAAGAGGAAACCGTGCCGATCTAGCGTCGGCGGATGACGTCGTTCCGAGAGGGTGTGCGACAGATCAGAAGTCCAAGCGCGTGAAGGTAGGTGGACAGCGATGGGATACGAGGGGGCTGTGGCGGAGACGCTGGAGATCGAGCGGGCGGAGCTTCTTGCTCTCTTGATGAAGGCTGGCGCTGCGAGTGCCGAGCCGCAGTTGCGCCCGCGCGATCATGCGGATCCGGCTCCGTTGTCCTTTGCGCAGGAGCGACTGTGGGTGCTCGATCAGCTTCAGCCGGGAGGCAGCGAATATAATATCCCGGTCTTCGTCCGACTGAACGGCGAGCTGGATCAGGTTGCGCTGGACCGCAGCCTGGACGAGCTGATGCGCCGCCACGAGACGTTGCGCATGCGCACGGCTGTAGAGGATGGCGAGCCTGCGCAGATCGTCGAACCGCATGTGGCGGTCGAGCTCGTGCAACTCGATCTAACGGAGCTTGCCGGCGAGGCGCAACAGTCAGAGCTGCGTCACCAGTTGGCGGAGTTCACCGGAAAGCCGTTCGACCTGGCGGTCGCGCCACTGTTCCGCGCTGCGTTGCTGAAGCTCTCGGAGCAGGATCATGTGATTCTCCTGGTGCTGCACCACATGATCTTTGACGGCTGGTCGCTGGGGATACTCATTCGCGATCTCAGCGCGCTTTACACGGCTTACTCCCGGGGCACTGTGCCCTCCCTGCCGCCGCTTGCGATTCAATATGCCGATTACGCAATCTGGCAGCGCCAGCGCCTGCAGGGCGCCGTGCTGGAGCGCCAATTGTCCTATTGGCGGTCGCGCTTCTCCGGCGTGCCGGCGATGCTCGATCTTCCGACCGACCGGCCG
>NZ_JALBHA010000972.1:0-966 GCF_023006445.1 Bradyrhizobium sp. SHOUNA76 | reverse complement strand
AGGAGGGCGCGATCGCGCCGGAACACGGCCGCACCGCCTGGGTGCCGCGCGCTGCACTCGCGCTTCCCGAGCGGCCCGCGATCGCCGTGCTGCCCTTCACCAATATGAGTGGCGAAGCCGAACAGGATTATTTCTCCGACGGCATCAGCGAGGACATCATCACCGCGCTGTCGAAGCTGCGCTGGTTCTTCGTCGTCGCGCGGAACTCCTCCTTCATCTACAAGGGCCGCGCCGTGCACATCCGCGAGGTCGCGCGCGAGCTCGGGGTGCGCTACGTGGTCGAAGGCAGCGTGCGGCGGAGCGGCGATCGCGTGCGCATCTCGGCCCAGCTCAACGATGTCTCGACCGGCAGCCATCTCTGGGCCGAGCGCTACGATCGCGAGCTCGCCGACATCTTCGCCGTGCAGGACGAAATCACGGAGGCGATCGTCGCCGCGATCGAGCCTCAGCTCTATGCTGCCGAGAGTTTTCGCGCCCAGCAGAAGCCGCCAGGGAGTCTCGACGCCTGGGACCTCGTGATGCGTGCATTGTCGCATCATTGGCGCAGCACGCGCGAGGACAATGCCGCCGCGCAAGGGCTGCTCGAAAAGGCCGTCGCGATCGATCCCGCCTATGGCAAGGCGCTGGGCCTGCTCGCGACCAGCCATATCTTCGGTGCGCATATGGGCTGGGCCGACATGGCCACGACGGTGCCGATCGCCGAGCGCGCGGCGCTCGCGGCGGTGGAAGCCGATCGCGAGGACGCCTGGGCCCACCATGGCCTCGCCTACACCTATCTGTTCCGCCGCCGCTTCGACGACGCGCTGGCGGAGTTCGAGCTGGCGCTGCAGCTCAATCCAAATTTTGCAATGGCGCACGCTTTCTACGGCGTGACGCTGTGCTACGCCGGGCGATGGCAGGATGGCGACGCCGCCGCGCGTCGTGCGCTGCGGCTCAGCCCGCGCGACCCGCTCGCGGCGATCTATT
>NZ_JALBHA010000971.1:0-966 GCF_023006445.1 Bradyrhizobium sp. SHOUNA76 | reverse complement strand
TCCGGTTACCTTCATAGGAGCCTTCCTGGGCGCCGCGCACGATGCACTGGGCGTGGCCGGATTGCGGCTGTGACAACAGCGCGAGCAGAAGGGCGGCAGCTGCGAACAGCAGGCGGCCGGGCAAACTGGCCGGCAATGGCGCGGCGGCGAGACGGGCTTTGTTCATCTTCGGTCCCAGGGCATGATGCGGGGTGAATGGCGGCGAGCGCGCCTGTCAAAGGTAGGCGATCATCAACGCACCGAGCGGCGGAATGGTTGCGCCTTTGTGACGAATTGTCGGCGTGGTGCACCCGCGCCGCTCGCGAAAATGTCAGCGCCGCCGCAAGCTACGCGGCACAAAGCGGCCTTGCTTACGCCCGCCGTCGCGTTAACGATGGGCAGGCAGGCCGCTGGAACCAAAGCCGGATTGCAGGCATATTGCACGCCGGGACGGAGAGCCGCGGCGCCTAGCGTGAACAGGCCGGAGGCCAGAATTCAAATGCGTTTCCAGATGCGTTCATTTTTCATTGCTTTCACATCCCTGATGCTTTTGAGCGCGGGCACCGCGCAGGCCAAGGTCGAGATCACCGTCGACAAGGACAACCAGCAGATGACCGTCGCCGTCGACGGCGTGGCGCGCTATCACTGGCCGGTGTCGACCGGCATCCCCTCGCGCGAGACGCCGAGCGGCGCGTTCCGTACCTTCCGGATGGAAGAGGATCACTACTCCAAGGAATTCGACGACGCGCCGATGCCGCACGCGATCTTCTTCACGAAAGTAGGTCACGCCATCCACGGCACGGACTCGGTTGGCCGCCTCGGCTCGCCCGCCTCCCATGGCTGCGTGCGTCTGTCGCGCCAGAATGCCTCGACGCTCTATGCGCTGGTGCAGCAGCAAGGCGTGCTCAACACCACGGTGACGCTGACCGGCTCGTCGCAAGTGGCCCTGGCACGCAATCCGCGTGGCCGCGCCAACACTGCGGTGGC
>NZ_JALBHA010000970.1:0-973 GCF_023006445.1 Bradyrhizobium sp. SHOUNA76 | reverse complement strand
GCCGCGCCCCCCTTCCGGAGCAAAGGCGCGCTGCAGCCGCTCGACGAATTCGTCGCGATAATAGCGCCGCACCACCTCGTCGCGGATGCCGCCCGTCAGCTCCTTGATGCGCGCTTCCAGCGCGGCGCGGCGTTCGGGGGTGGCGAAATTGCCGCCTTCGAGCTCGCGCGACCAGATCATGTCGGCGAGCGGACGGGCAGCTCCGATCACCTCCTCGATCGCGCCGCGGCCACCGGAGCGGGCGAGATCGTCGGGGTCCTGCCCCTCCGGCAGCAGCGCGAAACGAAGACTCTTGCCGGGTGCGAGGAAGGGCAGCGCGAGATCGGCAGCGCGATACGCTGCCTTTTGCCCCGCGCGGTCGCCGTCGAAGCAGAGGATCGGCTCGTCCGCCATCTTCCAGAGCAGCGCGAGCTGGCTCTCGGTGAGCGCGGTGCCGAGCGGCGCGACGGCGCCCGCAAAGCCCGCGGTCACCATCGCGATGACGTCGACATAGCCCTCGACCACGACCAGCACGCTGCCGTCATGGGTGGCTTTGCGCGCGGTCTGGTGGTTGTAGAGATTGTCGCCCTTGTGGAAGAGCGGCGTCTCCGGCGAGTTCAGGTATTTGGCCGGAACGTCCTTCTCCAGCGCGCGCCCGCCGAAGGCGATGACGCGGCCACGCAGGTCCGTGATCGGAAACATCACGCGGTCGCGGAAGCGGTCGTAGGGAACGGGAATGTCGTCGCCGGCCACCAAGAGCCCGGTCTCGACCATGTCCTCGACGGAGATTCCGAGCTTGCCGAGATGCTCCTTCAGCGCGAAGCGATCGGGCGAGGCATAGCCGAGGCGGAACTGCAATTGCGTCGCCGGCGAGATGGCGCGGTCGGCGAGATAGCCGCGCGCTTTCGCGCCGACGCGCGAGGCCAGCGTCTCCGCGAAATAGGTCGCGGCGAGATCCATGACGTCATGCAGCGTGCGGCGCCGCTGCTCCTGG
>NZ_JALBHA010000096.1:0-16106 GCF_023006445.1 Bradyrhizobium sp. SHOUNA76 | reverse complement strand
GGCTGGCCGACGTCTTGCGCTCGCGCGGCGGCTCGTCGCCGGCATCCTCGCTCTTGCGCTTGGCGGATGATTTCGTCGATTTCTTCGGCTTGTCGTCGCCGCCGGGAATGCGATCCGCCGCGGTCAGGCGCAGATCGGCGAGCGCCGCGGGCAAGCCGAACAGCGGCTCCTTCCGCCCACCCTTTTTCTTTCCCAACCCCATACGCAAAACGCCCGGTCAGCCCGCCCCGCCGCACGCTAGCGGTCGCAGTTTAAGGCCCGGTTACCCCGACGTTAACGCGTGATTAGGAGATGGGGCATTCGCCCGCCGCAGTTCCGCTGATGAGGCGACGGCGCTAGGATTGCGGGCACAAAACAACAGGGAAACACGCATGGGCCATATCGATCCGACCAAGGAGATCTTCGCACAATTCCGGGACAATGACCGTCCCGGCCCGATCCACATGCTCAACCTGGTGCGCCTGCGCAAAGAAGCGGCCTATCCGGACGGACGCAAGGCGAGCGGCGCGGAGGCCTACGCAGCCTATGGCCGCGAGAGCGGGCCGGTGTTCGAACGCCTTGGCGGCCGGATCGTCTGGCAGGGCAGGTTCGAGCTGATGTTGATCGGTCCGCAGGACGAACGCTGGGACCATTGCTTCATCGCCGAATATCCAAGCGTCTCAGCCTTCGTCGAGATGATCCGCGATCCCGTCTATCGCGAAGCCGTCAAGCACCGCCAGGCCGCGGTGGAGGACTCACGGCTGATCCGGCACGCGGTGCTGCCGGTCGGGAAGAATTTTGGAGAGATACCGGCGTAGGGCGCGTTGCTCTCTCCCCGTCATCCTGAGGTGCGAGCGGCGCGATGCAATGCGTCGCGCCGGGAGCCTCGAAGGATGCACGGCCGCCTCGATGCTTCCGCGCTGCGACCAGCCGGGCCGTCGCCCTTCGAGGGCCGCCGAAGAGGCGGCCACCTCAGGGTGACGGTGAGGGATTTGAGTCGCGAACACAAAATCGGCGGCCCGAAGGCCGCCGATCGCATTTCAGAACCAGGCAACCACTAACCTGCCGGGCCCGCGTCTTCCAGGATCGGGCCGAACAGCTCCCAGCGCTCGCCGTTGAACTTCATCATCTGGAGCTGCTTGTTGACGCGATAGTCGGTTGGCGAGGTGTTGGCCTTGATGCCGGGCAGCGCGGTATCGCTGACGACGTCCTTCAGCGACGCCGCCTGCTTCATGACGTTCTCGCGCGTCAGATCGTCACCGCACTGCTTCAGCACATGGACCAGCAGCTGCGCCGTGCTGTAGCCGTAAGTGTTGAAGTTCGAGTCCTTGTCGCCATCCGGATAATACTTGGCCATGAAGTCGAAATACCTCTTCAGGCCGGCATCGTCCTTCCAGGTCGGATCGAGCGGTTCCTTGCCGTAATTGACGCTGATCAGGCCCTTGGCGGCGTCGAGGCCGGCCGGCTTCAGCACCGCGCCGACCGAGGTGGCGTTGATGTCGACGATCTGCACCGGATGCCAGCCCATCTCGGCGATCTTCTTGATCGCCTGCGCGGCCTGCTTCGGCGTGGTGGCGCTGAAGAACAGATCGGCGCCGGCGTCCTTGATCTTGAGGACCTGCGAATCGACGGTCGGATCGGACACTTCGTAGGACGCTTCGGTCACGATCATCTTGGCGGCCTTGTCGCCGAGGCCGGCCTTGATGCCGTTCAGATAGTCCTTGCCGAGGTCGTCGTTCTGATAGAGCACGCCGATCTTGGCGTTCGGATGCTCCTTCAGGATGTACTGTCCGTAGATGCGGCCCTCGACGAAGTAGTTCGGATTGAAGCCCATCGTCCAAGGATAGTTCTTCGGATCGGTGAAGCGCGAGGCGCCCGTTGCTGCGAACAGCTGCGGCACCTTCTTGGAATTGAGATATTTCTGCACGGCCGCGTTCACGGGCGTGCCGATGATCTGGAAGGTCAGCAGCACCTCGTCGCTCTCGACCAGCTTGCGGATCTGCTCCACGGCCTTCGGCGGCGAATAGGCGTCGTCATACTGGATCAGGTTGATCTTGCGGCCGTTGATGCCGCCCTGGTCGTTGATCATCTTGAAATAGGCGGCCTGGGTTTTGCCGATCGACGAATAGGCCGACGCCGGTCCCGAGAACGGCATGGTCTGGCCGACCTTGATCTCGGTGTCCGACGCGCCGGGATCATATTTCTTCTGGGCATTGGTCGCCGAGACCGACAGCGCCAAAGCGAGTGCCGTACCAGCGACCAGATGCAATAATCCGTTCCTCATTCGCAATTTCCTCGGTTTGTTATCTCGATGATCTTTCCGTTGCCGTGGCGGCAAGCGGGCGTCATCGCTGGGCCGCAGTGCGGCGGACGCTCTGCTGCAACGCAAGGCGGGTGAAACCCGCAGTTCGTAGGGTGGGTTAGCCGAAGGCGTAACCCACCACGTCTGTCGCCGCGGAGGCCGAAGAGGTGGGTTACGCCTCGCGGTTTGCGCTTCGCGCAATCCGCGGGGCTAACCCACCCTACGAGATCCGCCCTCGAGCTAACCCGCTGGGCCGTTGTCCTCGATGATCGGTCCGAACAGCTCCCAGCGTTCACCGTTGAACCGCATCATCTGCATCTGCTTGTTGACGCGATAGTCGTTCGGCCCGGTGTTGATCTTGATGCCGGGCAGCGCAAAGCTCGGGGTGAAGTCCTTGATGTTGGCGACCTGCTTCATCACGTTCTCACGCGACAGGTCGTCGCCGCACTGCTTCAGCACCTGCGTCAGCAGCTCGGCGACCGAATAAGCATAGGTGTTGACCGTGTTGAGCTTGTCGCCTTCGGGGAAATACTTGTCCATGAAGGCGAAGAACGCTTTCACGCCCGGATCGTCCTTCCACTGCGGATCGCTCGGCTCCTTGCCGTATTGGGTCGAGATGATGCCCTTGGAGATGTCGAGGCCGGCCGGCTTCAGCGTCGCCGAGATCGGGCTCGCATTGATGTCGAGGATGTGCACCGGGTTCCAGTTGAGCTCGGCCACCTTCTTGATGGCTTGCGCCGCGAACTTCGGCGTCGAGGCATCGTAGAAGAGATCCGCGCCCAGCGATTTCAGCTTGACCACCTGCGAGTCCACGGTCGGATCGGTAACCTCGTAGGACACCTCGCCGACGATCATGCTGGCGGCCTTGTCGCCGAGGCCGCTCTTGAGGCCGGCGAGATAGTCGCGGCCCATGTCGTCATTCTGGTAGAGCACGCCGATCTTGGCATTCGGATGCTCCTTGAGAATGTATTTGGCGTAGATCCGTCCCTCGGACACGTAGTTGGGATTATAGGCGATGGTCCATGGATAGTTTTGCGGATCGTTGAAGCGCGCCGCGCCGGTGGACGCCAGCAGCTGGGGGATCTTCTTGCCGTTGAGATATTTCTGCACGGCGGCGTTGGCGGCCGTGCCGATGATCTGGAAGGTGAACAACACCTCGTCGCCTTCGACGAGCTTGCGCACCTGCTCCACCGTCTTCGGCGGCGAATAAGCGTCGTCATATTGGATCAGATTGATCTTGCGGCCGTTGATGCCGCCCTGATCGTTGATCATCTTGAAGTAGGCGGCCTGGGTCTTGCCGATATTGGCGTAGACGGAGTAGGCGCCGGAGAACGGCACGGTCTGGCCGATCTTGATCTCGGTGTCGCTCGCCCCGGTGTCGTATTTCTTCTGGGCGAGGGCTTGGCTTACGAAGGCTTGGTTCGCGGAGAACGCGAAGGCGAGCGCCGCCGTGGCAGCTATGAAGGCTCTGCGATTGCTCATGTGGGTTGTTCCTCCTGACGGAATTTTCGGCCGACGGTCTTTTTCCGTTGATTGCAACGGTCGCCATCGCTGCCGAAGATTGTGGAGGAAGGTTCGCCGCCGCGCAAGGATCGCAACGCTGCGCCGTAGCGTCTCAGGTCGAGGGCTAGGCGAGGAACAAGGCAGCCAGCGCGACCGCCGCCGGCAGCGCCTGGACCATCAGGATGCGGCTGCTGACGGTCGCGGCGCCATAGGCGCCGGCCACGATCACGCAAAGCAGGAAGAACGCCTTGATCTGGAACGCGAAGGCCGGGTTGCCGTGGAGGAGACCCCAGATCAGGCCCGCGGCGAGGAAGCCGTTATAGAGCCCTTGATTGGCAGCCAGCACTTTCGTGATCTCGGCCTTCTCCGGCGTGTTGCGAAACACCTTCAGCCCCTGCGGCTTGTCCCAGAGGAACATCTCCAGGATCAGGAAGAAGACGTGCAGCGCGGCGACCAGCGCCACCAGGACATTGGCGATCAGGATCAAAGTCAGCTCCCCCCGAAGCGTCAGCTTTCGGGTGGACGTTAGCATGGCCGGCATGGCAAGTGCGATGGCGTGTTTCGATGTAATGGTGCCGTAATGGCCAGCCGACCAACCAAACTCTCTATTCGCTTCGGCCTCGATCGCCTGACGACGCCGATCGGAATCGCCTTGCTCGTCACCGATGCCGAGGGTGCGCTGCGCGCGCTCGACTGGGCAGACTACGAGCACCGCATGCGTGAGCTCCTGCGCCTGCACTATGGCGCAGTCGATCTGAGCGACCAGCCTGCGCCCGCGACCATGCGGACGGCGCTGTCGGGCTATTTCGAAGGCGATCTCGGTCAGCTCTCGAGCATCGGATGGCGCATCGCGGGCACGCCGTTCCAGCGGAAGGTCTGGACTGCGCTCGCGCAAATCCCTGCGGGCACCACCATGAGCTATGGCGCGCTCGCCGCAAAGATCGACACGCCAAAAGCCATTCGTGCCGTCGGCCACGCCAACGGCTCCAACCCGATCAGCGTGGTGCTGCCATGCCATCGGCTGATCGGCGCCGATGGTTCGCTGGTGAAATACGGCGGCGGCCTGGAGCGCAAGCGCTGGCTGCTGCGGCACGAGGGGGTGGAGGTTCGAAAGCCTGTTTGAGGAGGTGTGAGCGACAAGGAGCCTGCTTCAAGGTCTTGCCCCAGCGATGGGTCGTCGAGCGAATCTTCGGCTGCTGCCCCTGCTGTAGCCGAATCCATCAGATTTTCGACGTCATCACTTTCTGCACGATCTTCCAGGTCCCGCTCACCTTCAGGCATGACAAAAGGTCCGTGAAGCAACGCGGCGGAATGTGCAATTTCACTTTCAAGAGCGCGAGCTCGCCTTCAATATCGATTGACAGGATCTGATCATCCCGCTCGAAGCCCTGTTGCTTCGGAGCTTTCATGCTGCGGACCGCTCCTAGCCAGGTTGCAATCGGCGTCACGCCGACGTTGCCGTCTTCGGCGACCTTGGTCACGGAACTCAAGGAATGGAATATGGATGCAAACTTCTCAGCATCCATTTCATAGGCGGCATCGAAATAGGTCTGCGCGAGGGAGCGCAAGGCGGAAGCGTCCGTGTCCATCGTTATCCTCAAAGCTGTTTACACCGAACCCATTAAAGCGGCTCGGCCAACTGTGCCGAGCCTCGACCCCGCCTCACGTTCGGGACGTTACTGCAGGTCATCTCCTTGCTCGCGCAAAGATCTAAGGCAAACTGATTTATGAAACTAGACGACTTGCATGGCATGGGCTCGTGAGTGATATTCATGAATGATGACAAACGAAATGAACGAGCTCGCTGCGTTTGCAGTCGTAGCCAATGAGCGAAGCTTTACACGCGCTGCGATAAAGCTGGGTGTATCTCAGTCCGCGTTGAGCCACACCATCCGGAGGCTTGAGCAGCGGCTCGAGCTGAAGCTGCTCGCTCGAACAACCAAGAGCGTTGCGCCAACCGCTGCGGGGGCAGCTCTTTTGGAAGAATTGTCGCCGGCACTTGAGCAAATTCGTCATGCCATCGACAAAGCCCAAAGCGTTCGGCGCAGACCCGAAGGTCGCCTTCGAATTGTCATGTCACGATCCGCTGCCGTGATGGTATTGCTGCCGCGCCTCAGAGCCTTCGCCGAGACCTACCCTGACATCGTTCTGGACGTTGTCACCGTCACCGGACCTGTGGACCTTGTTGCAGGCGAGTTCGATGCCGGTATTCAGCTTGGCGAGTACATTCAAAAGGACATGATCGCGGTTCGTATCACGCCCGAGCTGCGATTGGCGGTCGTAGGGTCGCCACGCTATTTCGCATCACGACGCATCCCCGAAAAGCCAAAGGACCTCAGCGAACATCGGTGCATCACCCTGCGTCTTGCGGGTGGTCCTTATCGGTGGGAGTTCGAGCAGGGACGAAAGTCGGTCACGATCAACGTGAACGGCCCGCTCATCATTGACGATACTCACCTGGTGATTCAGGCGGCGCTCGCTGGAGTCGGTATCGGGATCGCCTATGAAGAGCAGGTCGCCGGATATGTTGCGCAACGCCGCCTTGTCAGGGTGCTGGAGGACTGGACGCCGCCGATTCCGGGCTTCTTCATGTATTATCCGAGTCGTCAGCATCAACCAGCCGCGCTGTCTGCACTGGTGAACACGCTACGATTCTCTGAGCAAAAGTCGGTGCGATGATTGGCGCCTCGATCTCTCCCCTCATCAATCCGGGATGCCGCGCATCGGCGAGCCCGGAATGACGGCACGAGATCACGCCGCCGGCGCGGCAACCGCCTTGTCGCCGGCCATCACATGGGTCAGCGCGCTCTTGATCGCAGCCTGCCGGGTCGGCGCGCTGATCTGTGCACCCAGGAGGTCGGTGACGTAGAAAACGTCACGCGCGCGCTCGCCGAAGGTCGCAACATGGGCTGACGCAATGTTGAGATTGAGCTTCGAGATTGCGGTGGTCAGCTCGTAGAGCAGGCCGGGGCGATCAAGGCCGGAGACCTCGATCACCGTGTAGCGGTCGGACCATTGGTTGTTGATGGTCACTTCCGGCTCGATCACGAAGGGCCGCGCCTTGCTGCGCACGGTGCGCCGCGCCACCACTTCGGGCAGGCGCAACTTGCCTTCGAGTACGTCCTCGATCATCTCGCCGATGCGCGTGGCGCGGCGGCCCTCGTCCTCGTCGCGGTCGTACTCCCGGGAGATCGAGATCGTGTCGAGCGCGCGGCCGTCGGTCGTGGTGTAGATCTGGGCGTCGACGATGTTGGCGCCGGCCGAGGCGCACGCGCCGGCGATGATCGACAGCAGCCAGGGATGGTCGGCCGCGAAGATCGTCAGCTCGGTGACGCCGCGCACCTCGTCGAAGCCGACATTGATCGCGAGCTTGTGGCCGGCCTGCTCGCTGGAGCGGACGAAGCGGGCGTGACGGATCTTGCGTGGCAGCTCGACCTTGAGCCAATAGGCCGGATAGTGCCGGCCGATATAGGCATCGAGCTCGTCCTCCGGCCATTCGGCGAAGGCCATGCGGAATTCGGCATAGGCCGCGGCGAGACGCTTGCCGCGATCGACCTCCGAGAAGCCGCCGGTCAGCACCGGCTCGGTCTCGTAGTAGAGTGAGCGTAGCAGCTGCGCCTTCCAGCCGTTCCACACGCCGGGACCGACGCCGCGGATGTCGGCCGTGGTCAGGATGGTCAGCAGCTTCATCTGTTCGACCGACTGCACCACGGCGGCGAAATTCTCGATGGTCTTGCGATCCGAGAGGTCGCGCGACTGCGCGACCGTGGACATCGTCAGGTGCTCCTCGATCAGCCAGGCGATGAGCTCGGTGTCGGCCGGGCTGAAGCCGAGCCGCGGGCAGAGCCGGCGCGCCACCTTGGCGCCGGCGATCGAGTGATCTTCCGGCCGGCCCTTGGCGACGTCATGCAGCAGCGTCGCGATATAGATCACCGCGCGGTGCTCGGGCCGGGACTTGCGCATGAGGTCGCTGGCGAGCGCGAATTCCTCGACGCCGCCACGCTCGATGTCCTGCAGGAAGCCGATGCAGCGGATCAGATGCTCGTCGACCGTGTAGTGATGATACATGTTGAACTGCATCATCGAGACGATCTTGCCGAAGGCGCGGATGAACTGGCCGAGCACGCCGGTCTCGTTCATCCGCCGCAGCACGATCTCGGCGTTGTCCGAGGTCAGGATCTCCATGAACAGCCGGTTGGCCTCGGGATTTTCGCGAAGCTGCGCGTTGATCAGGCCAAGCGACCGCGTCACGTCGCGCATCGCATCCGGGTGGAAGGCGAGGTTGTTCTTCTGCGCCAGGCGGAAGATGCGGATCAGATTGACCGGATCGTGCTTGAACACGTCGGGCGCTGCAACGTTGATGCGGTTGTTGTCGACGATGAAGTCGTCGCTGTCGGGGACGCGCCGCTTCACCGCGGTCGGCCGCAGCCGCGCCATCATCCGGCTCAGCACCGGCGCGGGCTTGGCCTGCTGGTCCTCGAGCTTGGCGCAGAGGATGGCGGTGAGGTTGCCGACCTCCTTGGCGACCAGGAAGTAGTGCTTCATGAAGCGCTCGACGTCCTGCATGCCGGGATGCGAGGTGTAGCCGAGCCGGACCGCGATCTCGCGCTGGAGGTCGAAGGAGAGGCGCTCTTCGGCGCGGCCGGAGTAAAAGTGCAGATTGCAGCGCACCGACCAGAGGAAATCGGCGCAGCGGCGGAAGCTGCGATATTCCTGCGCGTCGAACACGCCGCGTTCGACCAGCTCGCTGGTGTCGCGCACGCGGTAGACATATTTGGCAATCCAGAACAGCGTGTGCAGGTCGCGCAAGGCCCCCTTGCCATCCTTGACGTTGGGTTCGACCAGGTAGCGCGACTGGCCGCCGCGGCGATGCCGCTCCTCGCGCTCGGCGAGCTTTGCGGTGACGAATTCCGATGCGGTGCCCTGGACCACCTCCTTGTCGAAGCGCGCGACCAGCTCGTCATAGAGTGGCTTGTCGCCGGTGAGGAAGCGCGTCTCCAGGATCGCGGTGCGGATGGTCATGTCGCCGCGCGCCTGCCGGATCGATTCGTCGACCGAACGCGTGGCGTGACCGACCTTCAGCCCCATGTCCCAGAGGCAATAGAGGATGGCTTCGGCGACCTGCTCGCCCCAGGCGGTCTGCTTGTAGGGCAGGATGAACAGGAGATCGATGTCGGATTCGGGCGCCATCAGACCGCGGCCATAGCCGCCGGTCGCGACCACCGCCATGCGCTCGGCGCCGCTCGGGATCGGCGAGCGGTAAAGATGCCGGGTCGCCGCCGAATACAGAATGCGGATGATCTCGTCCTGGACGTGACACAGCCGCTCGGCGCAGTGACGGCCGTGGCGGTCCTTCAAAAGGATTTCCTGTGCCGCGGCGCGTGCGGCGATCAGCTCGGCCTTGAGCAATTGTGCCATGGCGGTGCGGAACGCGTCTTCGCGTCCCTGATGCTTTTCGGCAAGCGCATCGACCGCGGCGGTGATCCGCGCCGTGTCGAAACGATCGTCCATCTCGGCCTTGTGCTCAGTCGCGACGCTGTCCATGCCTCACCGGATATAAGAGGTGACAGGCGCTGTCACCCGCCATTCTCTGGCAATAGTCGTTCCATGCTGGAAAGCTGCGGCTTGGGACAAATCTGTTCTCGGCCGGCGGGTCTTCAAGGGACGGATTTTCTCGTTGATTTCTAGATATAACTCATTGAAAAACAATGAGGTTTTTGAGGAGGCTGGGCATGACCGGGATGATACGACGTATTCTGCTGGCGGGAGCGGTTGCGCTCGCCATGACCCAAGCGGCAAAGGCGGCGGATCCGCTCAAGGAAATCCGCATCGACTGGGCGACCTACAATCCGGTGTCGATGGTCCTGAAGCAGAAGGGGCTGCTCGAGAAGGAGTTCGCCAAGGACGGTATCACCGTCACCTGGGTGCAGTCGGCCGGGTCCAACAAGGCGCTCGAATTCCTCAATGCGGGCTCGATCGATTTCGGCTCGACCGCGGGCTCGGCGGCGCTGGTGGCGAAGATCAACGGCAACCCGATCAAGTCGATCTACGTCTATTCGCGTCCCGAGTGGACCGCGCTGGTGACGGGCAAGGACTCCAAGATTGCTAGCGTGGCCGATCTCAAAGGCAAGCGCGTCGCGGTGACGCGCGGCACCGATCCGCACATCTTCCTGGTGCGCGCGCTGCTTGGCGCCGGCCTGACCGAGAAGGACATCACGCCGGTGCTGCTCCAGCACGCCGACGGCAAGACCGCGCTGATCCGCGGTGACGTCGATGCCTGGGCCGGCCTCGATCCGATGATGGCGCAGGCCGAGGTCGAGGAAGGCGCAAAGTTGTTCTACCGCAAGGCCGACGCGAACACCTGGGGCATCCTCAATGTGCGCGAGCAGTTTTTGAAGGACCATCCGGATGCGGCCCGCCGCGTGCTCGCGGTGTACGAGGAGGCGCGCAAATATTCGCTGGCGAATTACGACGAGCTGAAAAAGACCTTCATCGCCGTCACAAAGCTGCCTGAGGCTGTCGTCGACAAGCAGCTCAAGGAGCGCACCGAGCTCACCCATAGCCGGATCGGCGCGCCCCAGCGCGAGTCGATCCTCGCCGCCGGCCTCGCGCTGCAACAGGCCGGCGTCGTCGATGCCAAAGTCGACGTGAAGGCGACGCTGGATACCCTGATCGACGACCAGGTTCCGCTGCCGACGAATTGAGGTTGGTCTTGTAGCCCGGATGGAGCGAAGCGAAATCCGGGCTACGGAGGCTCAGGCGCGGCAATAGTAGTGTTGCAATCCCTGATCAGACGCGCTTCCTACCGGCCATGATCTCCGACGCGCCAGTCCTGCAACAAGCTTCCGAACCGGCCGAAAGCGTTGCCGCGCCTCCGCGGCTGTTGCGCTATGCGCGGCCGCTGCTTGGGGTATTGCTGCCGCTGACGCTCGCGCTCGGTTGGGAACTCGTGGTCTGGCTCGGCTGGTCCAACGGCCGGCTGGTGCCGCCGCCCTCGCGCATCTTTGCCACCATCGCCGAACTCGCCCATTCAGGCGAGCTGGTCCGCCACATTACCGCGACGCTGTGGCGCGTCGCGCTCGGCTTCGCGTTCGGCGTGGTCGCAGGCACGTTGCTGGGAGCCATCTCCGGCTATTGGTCGCTCGCCCGCCGGCTGCTCGATCCGACCGTGCAAGCGCTGCGCGCCATCCCCTCGCTCGCCTGGGTGCCGCTGTTCATCCTCTGGCTCGGCATCTTCGAGACCTCGAAGGTCGCGCTGATCGCGGTCGGCGTGTTCTTCCCGGTCTATCTCGGCGTGATGGGCGCGATCCTTTCGGTCGACCGCAAGATCGTGGAGGTCGGTCGCACCTTCCGCCTGTCCGGCCCGGCGATGATCCGCCGCATCCTGTTGCCCGCCGTGTTGCCGGCCTATGTCGTGTCCTTGCGCGTCGGGCTCGGCCTCGGCTGGATGTTCGTCGTGGCGGCCGAGCTGATCGGCGCCTCCGAAGGTCTCGGTTATCTCCTGCTCGACGGCCAGCAGCTCGGCAAGCCCGCGCAGATCCTGGCCGCGATCGTGATCTTCGCCATCCTCGGCAAGCTCACCGACTGGCTCATCGAGGTCGCGGCCGCACCGTTCCTGCGCTGGCAGGATGCCTTCGTCCGCGCGAAGGGAGCTTAAAGGCGATGCTGGCGCTCGACCGGGTCAGCAAGACCTATCCCAACGGTGTCCAGGCTCTGGCGCGCTTCTCCGCCGAGATCAGGCAAGGCGAGATCGTCGCCATTATCGGCGGCTCCGGCTGCGGCAAGTCGACATTGCTCCGCGCCGTCGCCGGTCTCGACCGCGCCAGCTCGGGCACCGTGACGCTCGACAATGAGGCGATCAGTTCGCCCCATGCCAAGATCGGCATCATCTTCCAGGAGCCCAGGCTTTTGCCCTGGCTCAGCGTCGCCGAGAATATCGGCTTTGGCCTTGCCGATCTGCCCGCGGCTGAGCGGCGCGAGAAGGTGGCGCGTGCGCTCGAGCGGGTCGGGCTGGCCGAGAAGGCGCAGGCCTGGCCGCGCGAACTCTCCGGCGGACAGGCGCAGCGCGTCGCGATCGCCCGCGCATTGGTGCCGCAGCCGGAGGTGCTCTTGCTCGACGAGCCGTTCTCCGCGCTCGACGCCTTCACCCGCCGCGACCTTCAGGATCATCTGCTCGACCTCTGGGCCGATACGCGGCCGACGCTCATCCTGGTCACGCATGACGTCGACGAGGCCGTGGTGCTGGCCGACCGCGTGCTGGTGATGCGGCCGCGACCGGGGCGGCTGTTCGACCAGATCGAGATCAATCTCGGCCGGCCGCGCGACCGCAACTCGCCGTTGTTCGAGAATTTCAAGCGAAGTGTGCTGACGTCACTCGACCGTTCGCTCGACCGCAGCGTGCCTGACCGTGACGCAACCCAGGGTCCCGGTCAGGCCATGTGGTGGTGACAATTTCTCTCCGAGCCGGTACATCGAAGGGCGATTATTCCGGGAGAGAACGAACATGGACGCTGCAGAGCTGCGCCAGATGCAGGCTCCGATCAAGGAGCGCTACAAGACCGACCCCAAGACCGCGCTGATCACGCTGAAGGCCAAGGGCTCCACCGATGGCGAAGGCATCGCCTGCAAGGTCGAGACCGGCCGCGCCATCGCAACGGCGGGCCTGCATCCGGCGACCGGCGGCTCCGGCCTCGAGCTCTGTTCCGGCGACATGCTCCTCGAAGCATTGGTCGCCTGTGCCGGTGTCACGTTGAAATCGGTTGCGACCGCGATCGAGGTGCCCTTGAAGACCGGCAACGTCTATGCCGAGGGCGATCTCGATTTCCGCGGCACGCTCGGCGTCGACAAGGAGACGCCGGTCGGCTTCGCCGAGATCCGTCTGCGCTTCGAGGTCGACACCGATGCGCCGCAGGACAAGCTCGATCTCCTGCTCAAGCTGACCGAGCGCTATTGCGTGGTCTATCAGACCATCAAGAACGGCCCGAAGGTGTCGGTATCGATGCAGCGGATGTGAGGCGAGAAGCGCAGCACGACAATCGGTGTCGTCCCGGGCGCGCCGCTTGGCGCGAGCCCGGGACCCATAACCCCAGGCCGTCGTGATTTCAGACGGCCGTTGTTCCAGCTCCTACACCCATTACGGCCTGTGGTTATGGATTCCGGGCTCGCGCTTCGCGCGCCCGGAATGGCAGATAGAATGTCCCTCGACCTTCACTTCCTCCTCTTCCTCCTCCTGCGCATGGCGATCTCCGCGGCGTTCGTCGTGACGGCGTCGATCATCACCGAACGCGCCGGCCCGGTGATCGGCGCGCTGGTCGCGACCTTGCCGATCTCGGCCGGCCCGTCCTACGTCTTCCTCGCACTCGATCACGACGCCGCCTTCATCGCGCAAGGCTCGCTGGCGAGTCTTCCGATCAACGCGGCAACGATCTTCATGTGCCTCACTTATGTCGTGCTGGCGCAGCGGCACAGTCTTCTGGTGAGTGGTGGAAGCGCGGTCGCGGTCTGGATCGTGCTTGCTACGATCATTCGACGGTTCGACTGGTCGCTCACCGCCGGACTGGCTGCGAATCTGATCGCCTTCGGCATCTGCATTCCGCTGCTGGCCGGCTATCGCCATGTGAAGATGCCGCTGGTGACGCGCCGCTGGTATGACGTGCCGATGCGGGCCGCATTGGTCGCGACCCTCGTCGCGATCGTGGTCTCGACCTCGGGCTGGGTCGGTCCCCGCATCAGCGGCATCATCGCGCTGTACCCTGTCGTGTTCACCAGCATCATGGTGATCCTGCATCCGCGTATCGGCGGCCCGCCGACCGCCGCGGTGCTCGCCAACTCCGCCTGGGGGCTGCTCGGGTTCGGTACGGCAATCGCTGTTCTGCACGTTGCAGTGGTGTCGTTCGGCTCTGCCGTCGGTCTGTGTCTCGCGCTCGGCACCTGCATCGGCTGGAATCTGACGCTGTGGGGGATCGGCCGGCGGGCGATGCACAAGGCGCACAGACCGTGAGAGTACGGATCAGTGCGACGTCGCGTCGCGATAAGTCGCGTCCGGCACGTCGATCTCATGCTCGAGGGCACGCGGCATACTCACAAGCCATTGAATGAGATGCGTCATTTCAAATGGTGCCGCCGATCGGGACTGATCGCGAGGGGGGCGAGGTCGTTTCAGCTCCCGCCGCTTTCCGAGACTTCTATTAGAACTTTGTTCGAGCTTTTACCTTAGGAATGATCCTGCGTACCCGCTTCCGCCGTCGTCGGCGCGAACTCGTCCGCGCTGCATCCGAGTGCAGGGACTCGCGGCAATTGTAATTTGAGTACGGCTGTTTCGCCGCGACGGTCGCTCCCCCTGCAGCTGTCAACGTAATTTCGAGATGGAGATCCCTTGATGTTCGGTCGCAAGTCCCAGATTGATGCCCAAGCACGGCTTGATGCGATCGGCCGCTCCCAGGCCATGATCGAATTCAATCTGGATGGCACGATTATCACGGCCAACAAGAACTTTCTCGACGCCCTCGGCTATCAGCTTGACGAGATCCAGGGCAAGCACCATTCCATGTTCGTGCCGGCCGACCAGCGCGACGGCGCGGAGTACAAGGCGTTCTGGGCTGCACTGAACCGTGGCGAGAGTCAGGCGCGCGAGTTCAAGCGGATCGGCAAGGGCGGCCGCGAAGTCTGGATCGAAGCATCCTACAATCCGGTGCTCGACGGCAATGGCAAGACGGTGATGGTCGCCAAGATTGCGACCGACATCACCGCGAAAAAGATGCGGAGCATGACCGATGCTTCGAAGATCGCCGCCATCAGCCGCGCCCAGGCCGTGATCGAGTTCAGGCTCGACGGCACCATCGTCACTGCCAACGAGAATTTCTGCAAGGCGCTAGGCTATTCGTTTTCCGAGATCGAGGGCAAGCATCATAGCCTGTTCGTGGCCGAGGCCGACCGCAACGGCGCGGCCTATCGCGAATTCTGGGCTGCGCTCAACCGCGGCGACTACCAGGCCGGCGAGTTCAAGCGTATCGGCAAGGGCGGCAAGGAGGTGTGGATTCTCGCTTCCTACAATCCGCTGCTCGACGAGACGGGCAAGCCGTACGGCGTCGTCAAGTTCGCGACCGACGTGACTGCGGAGAAGCTGAAGAACGCCGATCTCGCCGGTCAGATCGCGGCCATCGACAAGGCGCAGGCCGTGATCGAGTTCAATATGGACGGCACGATCATCGCCGCGAATGCCAATTTCCTCGGCGCGCTCGGCTATTCGCTGGCCGAGATCAAGGGCAAGCATCACAGCATGTTCGTCGAGCCCAGCGAGCGCGATGGCGCCGCCTATCGCGAGTTCTGGGCCGCGCTCAACCGCGGCCAATACCAGGCGGCCGAATACAAGCGCATCGGCAAGGGCGGCAAGGAGGTCTACATCCAGGCGTCCTACAACCCGATCCTCGATCTCAACGGCAAGCCGTTCAAGGTCGTCAAATATGCCACCGACACCACGCGGCAGGTGCTGGTCCGCATGGGCAACGAGCGCGTGCGCGGCATGATGGAATCGGTCGCCGCGGGCTCGGAGGAGCTGAACGCGTCAGTGCGGGAGATCTCCGAGGCGATGACCAAATCCCGCGAGACCGCGATGAGCGCGGTGGAGCAGGTTGCTTCCGCCGACGCTCAGGCTCAGCGCCTCACCGAGGCGGCGCAATCGATGAGTGGCATCGTCGAGATGATCAACAGCATTACCGGCCAGATCAACCTGCTGGCGCTGAACGCCACGATCGAATCCGCCCGTGCCGGCGAAGCTGGCCGCGGCTTTGCCGTGGTCGCCTCCGAAGTGAAGAGCCTCGCCAATCAGGCCAAGCAGGCCACCGACAAGATCGGCCAGGAGATCGGCAGCCTCAACGGCATCTCCGGCGACGTCGTCAGCGCGCTCGGCTCGATCAAGCAGGCGATCAACAATGTCAGCGAGTACGTCACATCGACCGCCGCCGCGGTCGAGGAGCAGAGCACGGTGACGAACGAGATGTCGACCAGCATGCAGCGCGCCGCCGCGGAGGCGGCCGCGATCGCGGCGAGGGCGTAGTTGGAATCGTAGGGTGGGCAAAGGCGCGCTCTTCGCGCGCCGTGCCCACCATTCCGAAGACGTGGGCACGGCGCTTGCGCGCCTTTGCCCACCCTACGGCACCATCACTGCTTCGGCAGCTTGGCCTTCAACGCATAGAGCGCATCGAGCGCCTCGCGCGGGGACATCTCGTCGGGGTGCAGCGCCTTCACCGCTTCCATCAGCAGCTCGGCCTCGCTCGGCGGCGCGGCTTCAGCCGCGGCGCGCGAGGGCACGGCGAAGAGCGGC
>NZ_JALBHA010000969.1:0-974 GCF_023006445.1 Bradyrhizobium sp. SHOUNA76 | reverse complement strand
CCGTCACGGCGTCGCGGCGCCCCTCCTCGGAGAAGGCGTCCGCGGCCAGGCTGACGTCGCGGCCGTCGACCGCAATCCGGGTCTTGTCCAGAACGGTGCCCTTGAGCGCGGCCGTGCTGCGGGCCGACAGGTCGGCTTCGACCGGTAAGGTATTATTCCAGGCCGCAAATCCCCACATGACGGCCAGGGGAATCAACCCCGGCCACCATTTGCTGGCCCACCTGAAAAGCTTCTGCATTCGACGACCCGAACTCTGGAACCGGAGACAAAACAAACCCTTGGCGGGCTGTCAAACCGGAAATGGTGCCCTTCCGAAGGCATCGCCTGGACAATCGGAATAACTTTTTCTTCAAGGGTTCTTCCGTAAGTTGAAAGCGGAATGCCAGAGCCCCCCAGCCGGTCATGAAACAACTGCGTTACAACGTCATCCGCGCCGGGCTGGAGGCACTTTACTTCAGCGGGGCGCACCACCTGCTGCGCCCGCTTCTGTCGGGTGTCGGTGCCATTTTCATGCTGCACCACGTCCGGCCGGCCCGTGAGGCCGCGTTCCAGCCGAACCGGCATCTCGAGGTCACCCCCGAATTCCTGCGCGCCACGCTGTGCCATTTGCGGTCGCGCGACATCGACATCGTCAGCATGGACGAGCTGCATGAGCGGCTGGTGCAGGGCCGGTTCGACCGCCGCTTCGCTGCCTTCACCTTCGACGACGGCTATCGCGACAATCTGGACCATGCCCTGCCCGTGTTGCGCGAATTCGACGCCCCTCTGACGGTCTATGTCGCGAGCGACTTTGCCGAGGGCACCGGACGGCTGTGGTGGGCGGCGCTGGAGGCCGTGATCGCCAAGGCCGAGCAGATCGACATCAGAATCGGCCATTCTGCGCTGCGGCTCGATGCGACGACGCCCGCGGCCAAGCAGGCAACGTTCGACCGCCTGCACGACTGGCTGCGCGAGCTGCCGGGCGAGCACGATCT
>NZ_JALBHA010000968.1:0-980 GCF_023006445.1 Bradyrhizobium sp. SHOUNA76 | reverse complement strand
CGCGTCGCGCGCGCCCGGTGGAACAGGCTGATCGCCGCCGCGCTGGCAAGCAGACACACCGCGCCGCCAAGCGCGACGAGCCGCAAATCGTGCTCTTCGGTGAGACAGTAGAGAACTTGATACATCGCGGGCCCCTATCGACCCGCACTTGAACCAACAGAAGTGGACAGTCGGTAACCGGCTACGCGCCTGTTGCGGCAATGGTGAACAGAAGATGTTCTCATTCACTCGGATTGTTCATCCCCGCGCCGGCGCACCGAGGCCGATCACGACGGCAGCGAGCAACAGGACCGCTGCGGACACCAGCAGCGACAGATGCAGCCCCGCCATGAATGCCCTCTCCGCGGCCACCAGGGAGCCGAACAACGCGACGCCGAGCACGCTGCCGGTCTGCCGCGTCGCGTTCAGGACGCCCGCCGCGATACCGGAGCGCGCTTTTTCGACGCTGCCCAGCAAGGTCGAGGTCAGCGGCGGAACCAGCAGCCCAAGTCCGGAGCTGATCGCGATCATCTGAGCGCAGATCATCCAATAGCTCGTGTCAGCCGCAATCCACAGCAGACCGAGACAGCCGAGCGCCGATACGCAGGCACCGACCACGATGGTGGGGCACGGGCCGATGCGCTCGGCGAGGCGCGGCGCCAGCAGGTTGACCGGCAGCACCGCCGCCATCATCGGCACGAAAGCGAGCCCGGTCCACCACGCCGACAGCCCGTTGATGCGCTGGAAGTACAGGCTGAGCACGAAGATCAAGCCGTAGATTGCGATGTTGACGAGCAGGCCGACGAGCGAGGTCAGCGCGAACAGCCTGTGGCTGAACAACGACAACGGCAGCATCGGCTGCGTCGCGCGCCTCTCGCGCCAGACGAAGAGCGCGGCGAGAACGGCGGCGCCGACAAAAGCGGCGATCACGGCCGGATGCCCCCAGCCCAGCGCACCGCCTTCGATGATCGCGCCGGCCAGCGCCCCCAGTGTACCGATCG
>NZ_JALBHA010000967.1:0-980 GCF_023006445.1 Bradyrhizobium sp. SHOUNA76 | reverse complement strand
CTGGCCGACCAGCCGCACTGGCGCGATCCCGACAGCGGCTATCGGCGGCGCCACGCCTCGCCGCCGGATGCAGCAAGCGGCATCGAGATCATCGTCGTCGATCTGCCGGCCGGCGCGCGCGTCTCCTACAGCCCCTGGGGCCGCAACGCCTTCACCCAGCAGCTCCTGATGCTGGAGGGCGCGGTCTGCGTGCATATCGACGCCAAGACGGTTCGCCTGCGCGACGGCGACTGTCTGGACTTCGACGTGATGCGCGCCGTGACCTTCGAGAACGAAACCAGGCAGGACGCGCGCTACGTCATCATCACGCGGCGCGGCACTTCTTACGGGAAAATGTGATGCCGCTGATCGTACGGGACGCAACGCTGGAGGATGCCGGAGATATCTTGGCCATCTACAACCATGCCGCGCTCAACACCACGGCGGTCTGGACCGACGGTCCGGTTGATCTCGATTCGCGGCGCGCGTGGATCCGCGCGCGACGGGAAGCAGGCTATCCCGTTCTGGTCGCCATGAAGGGCAGGGATGTGGTCGGCTTTGCGTCCTTCGGCGATTTCCGTCCCTGGCCCGGCTATCGCCACACGGTCGAGAATTCCGTCTATGTCGACGAGCGGCATCATCGCGCGGGCATCGGCCGCGGCCTGATGGTTGCGCTGATCGAGCGCGCCACGGCGCTGAACAAGCACACGATGGTCGCCGCGATCGAGGCCTCGAATTCCGCCTCGATCGCGCTGCACGCCTCGTTCGGCTTTGCCGAGGTTGGCCGTATGCCTGAGGTCGGCTGCAAGTTCGGCCGCTGGCTCGATATGGTCCTCATGCAGATGCGGCTCGCAAGCGGAGTGAGGCCGTGACGATGCAGATCCGAGTTGGTGACACCTTCGATCCGTGCGTCGTCGCGCTGCTCGATTATCATGTCACGGCGGCGCGGGCGCAGACCGCGCCGGGCAGCGCCCATGCGCTCGATCTGGCGGGCCTTCGCG
>NZ_JALBHA010000966.1:0-984 GCF_023006445.1 Bradyrhizobium sp. SHOUNA76 | reverse complement strand
ATCGGGCGCGTCGCCGCCGCGCCGATCCTGTTCGACGCCTTCGCCCGCACCGGCAAGACGCTGGCCCCCTTACCGAAGCCGCCGAGGGGAACCCTGGTTGCCAGCAATGCCAAGCTGCCGTTGCCGCTGAAGCGGTTCCGCCCCGTAGGGGAACTTGTGCGGACCGGCCGCGAGCAGGCGCTGCACATTCAGTTTCCGCTGAACGGCTCGCGGATCGATGTCGATCGCTCCGGAGGGCAGGAGAGCGCAGCGATGCCGGTCAAGGTCGCCGGCGGCGTTCTGCCCATGACCGTCATGGTTAACGGCACGGCGCTCGGCGAGATCAACGGCCGCCGCCAGCGCCTGATCGATCCGCCAGGTCCCGGCTTTGCGCGGCTCACGGTGATCGATGCCACGGGCGCCGCGGACACAGTCGTCATTCGAATTCAATGAGCCCGGCTTAAGCGGTTGTGGCGATGGCGGTTTCAGCGTAAGCGGAACCAATGGCCGAGACCTACCCAAGCCCTCGTTTTGGAGCTCCCCGCGAGTCGAAATCGCCTGCAAATCCAGGCAGCGGGCTCGTACGCATGCTCGATGTCGTCACGGCAAGCCATGCGCGCGCGGTCGGCTTCCTCGTGCTCTGCGCGCTGCTGCTGTTCCTGCCGGGCTTCTTCACCATCCCGCCGATCGATCGCGACGAGGCGCGGTTCGCCCAGGCCACCAAGCAGATGGTCGAAAGCGGCGACTACGTCGACATCCGCTTTCAAGAGGACGTCCGCTACAAGAAGCCGGTCGGCATCTACTGGTTGCAGTCGGCGGCGGTCGAGGCAGCATCGGCACTCAAGCTGCCGAAGGCCGAATTGCGCATCTGGGTCTACCGGCTGCCGTCGCTGCTGGGGGCGATCGGCGCAGTGCTCATGACCTATTGGGCCGCGCTCGGCTTCGTCACGCGGCGCGCCGCGGTGCTGGCGGCGCTGATGATGTGCGCTTCGGTGCTGCTCGGCG
>NZ_JALBHA010000965.1:0-985 GCF_023006445.1 Bradyrhizobium sp. SHOUNA76 | reverse complement strand
GGCAAAGGCGGTGTCGATCTGGCTCAGGGCGGACCATGACGTCATCATGCGCCGCGTGCGCCGCCGCGCCGACCGCCCGCTGCTCCAGACCGCCGATCCCGAAGGAACCGTGACGCGCCTGCTCACCGAGCGCGAGCCGGTCTACAGCCATGCCGACCTCACCATCGCCTCGCGTGACGTGCCGCACGACAGAATCGTCGAGGAGTGCATCGAGGCGCTGCGCGCACATCTTTGCGGCGAACAGGCCGCTCAACCACCTGCCGACATTGCGAGTGCCATCCGATGACTGCGCCGTTGAAACATTCCGATCCTGTCAATGTCGAGGTCGCGTTGGGGTATCGCGCCTATGACATCGTCATCGGCCGCGGCGTGATGGCCTCGCTCGGCGAGCGCGTGGCGCGTTTGCGTCCCGGCGTGCGCACCGCGATCGTGACGGATCGCAACGTCGCAAAGCACTGGCTCGAGCCCGCCGAGGTCTCGCTCGCGGCGAGTGGCATCCCGACCTCGCGCATCGTCGTCGAGGAAGGCGAGATCTCCAAGACCTATGCCGGCCTGGAAAAGGTCAGCGAAGCCCTGATCGCCGCGAAAATCGAGCGCAACGATCTCGTCATCGCGCTCGGCGGCGGCGTGGTCGGCGATCTCGCCGGCTTTGCCGCGGCGATCCTGCGCCGCGGGGTCGATTTCGTGCAGGTGCCGACCTCGCTGCTGGCGCAGGTCGATTCCAGCGTCGGCGGCAAGACCGGCATCAACTCGCCGCAGGGCAAGAATTTGCTCGGCGCCTTCCACCAGCCGGTGCTGGTCATCGCCGACACCGCCGTGCTCGACACGCTGTCGCCGCGCCAGTTCCGCGCCGGCTATGCCGAGGTCGCCAAATACGGCGTGCTCGGCGACGAGGCCTTCTTCACCTGGCTGGAAAAGAACCATGCCGACATCTTCAAGGGCGGCTCGGCGCGCGAGCACGCGATCGCGACCTCCTGCCGCGCCA